>NZ_JANFQI010000009.1:0-82399 GCF_024436335.1 Ligilactobacillus sp. MP3 | reverse complement strand
TCCTAGGCTTAGGCTATCCATCCCCTCACTTAAAGTAAGGGGATTTCCGCCAAATCGTCATTAAAGATCGCATATGTTGTCCTTAAGCCAATTGCATCCAGTGACATGAATGGTCCCATCGGCGAACCTGTAGCTTTCATCTATATGAAAATGCCGATAAACAATTATTAACTGCTGATGCTATGGTTGACAGTTCTTTAGCTGCTATGCAATTCATGCTAGCTGCTCGTGCTCATGGCTACGACACTAATCCAATTGCTGGATATGATGCTAAGAAAGCTGCTACTGCTTTAGGGCTAGATCCAGAACGTTATGTCCCAGTTATGGCAATTGCTGTTGGTAAAGCAGATAGTGAGTCCACTGACATTAAATCTACTCGTTATAGTGTTGACGATGTTATTGAATTTCAATAAATAATAATTAAGGGTTGGAAAAGGCGACAATTATCTTTTCCAACCCTTATTTTATTCAAAATATCTCAATATTATTTGTTTGTAAATTTCTACCAATGCTAAATAACTAGAAATTGTTGTATATTCATCGATCTGATGACTTACATTACTTTCACCAGGTCCTAAAATTATAACAGGTAAATTAGTGTTATCTTTTACAAAAACAGATGCATCAGTAGCCCCATTCATTGTTATCAATTCTGGTTGCTTACCTTCAACATAATTAGGGAATACTTCTTGACTAACAGTTAATGCTGTCTGTACAAAATCATCTTCTGGATTTGAAACAACAGGATACCAGTCATGAATTAATTCAAAAGTGAGTTTAGCCCCATTTTTATCATTCACTTCATCTACCGCTGATTTTAAACGTTCAATTATTTGTTTATTATTAAAAGCACTAGTTGGGCGAATATTTCCATAAAGTTCCCCTTCATCAGGAATTGTGTTAACTTGTTCACCCACATTTAAAATAGTTACACTATGTTTTAGTTCACCTAAATATGGGTCGCGAGGAACATCATCAAAAAGTGTACGTTCTATAGCAGCAAAATCAACTAAAGCATCTAATGCATTATTTCCCAATTCTGGTGTTGATGAATGAACGGATTTCCCATGACTTACGATGCGATAATTGAAACTCCCAGAATGTGCGTATATTATGTCTCCATTAGTTGCTTCACCCACAACTAATGCATCTAGATCTTTAGCTACTCCTAAATCTCTTAGCCTGTTAGCTCCTGGTGTACCATACTCTTCTCCAGCAGTCGCAATAAATCTAATATGTCCTGGTATTTCTCTTAAATTTGATAGTTCTATAATGGCAATTGCTAAAGCTGCCAAGCCGCTCTTCATATCAGCTGCTCCACGTCCATATAATCTGTCACCATCAATTTTAGCTTCTAATGGGGAATAGCTCCATTTATCTTCATTTCCTAATGCAACAGTATCCATATGTCCTGTAAGTCCTAGTACTTTTTCGCCTTGTCCAACATCTAGTACTAAATTAGCTCTTCTATCACCAAATTCATCAACCTTTGATTCTAAATTTGATTTTGCAAAAAGCTTGTGCAAATATTCTGCTACCTCTAATTCATTCCCATTAACTGAATTAATTTGTATTAAATCCTGTAAAATTTTAATTTTTTCTTTGTCTTCCATAAATCTAGCCTCGATTCTTAGGTTTTATCAGATTTTGAAAACTATCTCTTTTGATGATTTAATATGTTTGCTAAAAAATCTCCTACTAATTGGATTACTATAACTATCAATAGAACTAATAATGTCGCTACAATAGTTATGTCGTTATTGAAACGATTATATCCATAAGAAATAGCCGTATTACCTAAACCTCCAGCACCAATCGCACCAGCCATCGCTGTTAAACCAACTAAACTGATAAGAGTTACTGTTGAAATTCTAACGAGTTCTGATCGTGCTTCTCGAAGGTATACATCTAGGATAATGTCTGTATTAGTTGCTCCTAAGGCCTGTGCTGCTTCAACTTTACCGTTATTTACACTTTCTAATGCTACTTGAACTTGTCGAGCATAGAATGGAAAAACTCCCAGTGATAAAGGAACAATTGCTGCCGTTGTTCCAATTTGTGTACCAACAATTAGTTTAGTCACTGGGGCAATAACAGCTAGTAAAATAATGAATGGAACAGCTCTAAATAGTGAAACTAATTTATCACAGATACTAAACCAGAGCTTGCTTTCTAAAATTCCTTTGGGCTTAGTTACTACTAAGATGATTCCAAAAATCAATCCTAAAATTCCACCAAAAATTGCAGGCCATAAAGTCATATAAAGTGTTTGAATAATTGAAGTCCACCAACCACTATCACCGGTCCAGCCCAAGTTTGCTACATTGGGTAAATATTTTTCAATAATACTAGTCATTCCAAATCCCCCGTTCATCAATTCTTGTTACTTCAACATTTTCTTTTTTCAAATAATCTGCAACCTTGTCGAGTTTATCCGGTTCTCCCTTAGCCAAAATAAACATAGTTCCTACAGGTTCACTCTCTAAAACTTCAATATTTCCATACAACATTGACACGTCTAATCCTAGCTCTTTATACAATTCAAGAATTATTGACTTTGTAACATTTGCTGCAGAAAAGACAAGTTGAAATAATTTTTGATCAGGTGATAGATTACCCAAATTGAATGCCTTCAAAGTTTCGATAGCTGCGAGTGATCCTCCCACAAATTGTCGACTCAATTCTTCTTTAGGACGAAGATATACATCGCGCAATTTTCCTTTTTCAATTATCACTCCATGTTCCATAATGGCTATTTTATTAGCTATTCTTTTTACAGCATCCATTTCGTGGGTAATCAAAACTATGGTCAAACCTAATTTTGCATTGAGTTCTTTTAAAAGATCTAAAATCTGATTTGTCGTCCTTGGATCTAACGCAGAAGTTGATTCATCAGAAATTAGTATTTCGGGATCATTTGCTAAAGCCCTCGCAATTGCCACTCTTTGCTGTTCCCCACCAGATAATTGAATCGGATAAAATTTTGCTTTATCTTCTAATCCTACTAGTTTCAATAAGTTTAAAGCTTTTTCTTCAATTTCTTTATCGGATAAAGAACTATGACGTAAGGCAAAAGCTACGTTATCTACTACTGTTGTTTCATTTAGAAGATTAAAATGTTGAAATATCATTCCTATGCTTCGTCTTTGCTTTTGAAGTTCTTTGTTACTAATTTGTTGCTTATTATCCGCAAATAACAATGTTCCATTCACTTTTACAGTACCTGAAGTTGGCTTTTGAAGTAGATTAATTGTACGTACTAGTGTAGATTTGCCTGCACCTGAATAACCCACTACTCCAAAAACATCTCCCTTTTCAACATTTAAATTGACATTCTTAACAGCATTAACGACTTGCTTTCCTTGTTTAAATGTGACATCTATATTTTCTAATGTAATAATATCCGTCATACATCATAGTCCCCTTTACTTCTATTTTAGTTTTAAATTCCAAGCTGTAACTTCACTGTTACCATAAGCTTTGTGGATTAATTTCTTTACAGCATCTGTTTGATAAGATTTAACCACTGCTTTATATGCTTCGTTATCCTTGTCTTTCTTATTAGCTACGATGACATTAATCCATTGTTCTGAATCTTTATTTAATGGCTCAGTATAAATTGTTTGTTTATTACCTAATTTTGCTGGAATTGCATAAGTATTATTTACTACAGCGGCATCTACGTCATTTAGAGAACGAGCTGTTTGCTCAGCTCCCAATTCTTTGATCTTTAAATCTTTTGGATTCTTATCAATATCGGCAATTGTTGCTAATTTTCCAGTTCCTTTCTTGAAACTAATTAATCCCGCATTCTTTAATACGTACAATGCTCTACTTTCATTTGATGCATCGTTAGGAACAGCAATTGTTGCATTCTTTGGTAACTCATTAATATTTTTGTATTTGTAGGAATATAATCTGATTGGTGCAATAACTGTATTTCCAATTGGAACTAAGGTACCTTTATTGGCTTTATTCCACGCATTTAGGAAAGCTTTGTGTTGGAAACTATTCAAATCTATTTCGCCATTTTGTAGAGCCTTATTTGGCTGATTATAATCTGTAAAGTTTTTAATTTTAACTGTTACTCCATACTTTTCTTTAGCTGTTTTCTTTACTTGATTCCAAATTTTTTCATCTTGGTTAGTTTGTCCAACTACACCTACTGTTACTGTCTTCTTAGCTTCAGTCTTTTTATGACCAAAAGTGAAAAATGCTGCAACTGCAATTACAATAATTACTGCAATAAATCCTAATAAACCTTTTCTTCTCATAATATCGTCTCCTTATATGTAAATTATTAATAATTAAAAACTTGGTAAATATTAAAGTTCTCTATTAGCTCCATACTTCTTTAGCCGTTTCTATTACTAACCTGATTTTCGCTTCTTGATCTTCTTCTGTTAGCTTGTTTCCTTCTTCTGTTGAAGCAAATCCACATTGTGTACTTAAAGCTAGATTTTCTAAATCAACATACTTAGCAGCTTCTTTGATTCTTTGCTTCAATTCTTCTTTATCTTCTAATTCTGGTTTCTTACTTGTAATAATTCCTAAGACCACCTCTTTACCTTTTGGAACAAATCTCAATGGCTCGAAGCCTCCAGATCGTTCATCATCAAACTCTAAATAAAATGCGTCAACATTTTCTTTAGCAAAAACATGTGCTGCAACTGGTTCATAACCTCCCTTAGATGCCCAAGTCGAATGATAGTTTCCACGACAAATGTGTGTAGTTATTCTCAAATCTTCTGGCAAATCTACTAAAGCACCGTTATTTAATTCAAGATACAAATCTTGTAAACCATCTCTTGTATACTTTCCGTCTTCTGAGAAAACATTCCAAAAATCGTCATCAACGATAACTCCCCAAGTACAATCATCGAGTTTAATATCACGACAACCATGGTTATACAAATCAAGAATTAACTCACGATAAGCTTTAGAGATGTCTGCCACTAATTCTTTGTGATCAGGGTAAAACTCATTTGTAATTTTCTTATTATGCTCATCTCTGAAAAGTTCTACGTATAATTGCGCTGGAGCTGGGATACTTTGACGTGCAGTTACGTCATCATCATCCTTAATTAATTCTTTTAGATATGAAAATGCTTGTACATCAGGATGACTTTCTACATAATGAATTTTTCCTGAAACTGTTGCTGAATCTGCTCTTGTTTCTTCACCATGGAAAAAGTATCCATGTTCTGGAATGGTATGTTCAATCCCACCAAATCCCCAAAAAGTATCTAGATGCCAATAACTTCTTCTAAACTCACCATCAGTTACTACTTTTAATCCAAGTTGCTTTTCCTTCTCAACTAAATCAGCAATTGCCTCGTTCTCAACAAGTTTTAATTTTTCTCTTGAAATTTTATCTTCTAAAAATTCTTGTCGAGCTTGCTTTAATTTTTCTGGTCTTAAAAAACTTCCTACAGTATCGTAATGTAATACATCTTTTGTCATAAAAATCTCTCCTATCTTCTTTTTTGGCATAAAAAAACGCCCCTAGAACAACTTTTGTCATTCTAGGGACGTGTTATCATCTAATTCACGTGTTACCACCCATTATTCGATACTACCTCACAGTAATATCCTCACTAAGTACACTGTACAAGCTATACTCGTTCGCTATAACAGGCGACCCCTGTTATCTGCTTGCCATGGCTCACAGATAATCTAGCTCCAAGACCATCTTCATTAAGCTTTCAACACATCGCATCTCACCATTCACGACTCTCTTTAGTGATACTCACATTAATTACTCATCTTTTCTTAGCTATTTCTAATTATTATGTCATAATAATATGTGATACAGGATATAATGTCAACACTAAATTTGAAATTAATAAAAAAATACCACTATATATTTTTGATATAGTGATATTTTTCAAAATCATTTAGTCTTTTACTTCCAAATTTCCTTAGCAATTCCAAATGCTGACCAAGCTTTAGGCTAACCTACATAAAATGCTAATTGAGTTATAATTTCAGAAATTTCTTCTTTTGTGATGCCATTTTCTTTTGCTTTATTCATATGATATTTTAATTGTTCAAAAGCACCTTGAGAAATTAAAGCAGTTACTGTTAAGAAACTTCTATCCCTTGGACTTAACTTATCTTCACGTGACCACACTTGTCCAAATAATACATCATCATTTAATTCCGCAAATTTAGGTGCAAAATCTCCTAAATTATCGCGTCCAGCAGTTTGTTTTTCAACCATTTTATTTTCCCCTATCCTAATTTGTTATATTCTTCATCGCTAACAGGTTCAAGCCATTCACTGTTACCTTTAGTAATTGCAACATGATTAAACCAACTATCTTTAGTTGCACCATGCCAATGCTTTACATCTTCATGAATTACAACTACATCGCCAGCTTTCAATAATTGAGCTGGTTTTCCTTCCTCTTGATACCAACCTTTCCCATCAGTTACCAACAAAATTTGATAACCATTATGATGAATATGCCAATTATTACGACATCCTGGTTCAAAGCTGACATTCCCAACATGCACATCAATGTCATCTTCTCCAATTAGGGATTTTAAATAGCTTTCACCCACAAAATACTTCGCATAATCAACATTCTTACCACCAAAGCCAAATATATTATTCTTTACTTCTTTTTCAAAATTTGCCATTTTTTTACCTCATCTTACTTAAAATTAATATCTCGTAACCAATTTTCAACATCTTTTTTAGAACTCAAAGCACGGCCAGGCTTAACATCGGATCCGATTAACTCATTCATTACTTTTTGTGCTTGGTCATAAGTCGACCCACCTGATGTAGAAAAGGTTGCGACTTTTTTTCCACTCAAATCAAGCTTTTCAATTACAGTATTAATTATACGTGGAGGAATTCCCCACCATGTAGGATGTCCAATAAGGATTCTATCGTATTTTGTAAGATCTGGAAGTTGTCCTGCAAATTCCGGACGACTATTATTATCTTCTTGTTCGCGATTAGCACGACTATTATTGTTATGCCAATTCAAATCTTCAGAAGTATATGGTTGCTTAGCTTGAACGCGATATGTATCAGCACCTAGTTCTTGGGCAATCATCTCTGCTACTTTTTTAGTATTATTTGTCATTGAAAAATATATCACTAAACTTTTAGTCATATGCCATCCTTCCCTTCATCACTAACATACACCTTTGAGTTAACTCCAAGTCAATTCTTTTTTATTAATCAAATTTTGTTTATAGTTAATAATTAATGTATACTTGTAATATCTTTAAAGGAAAAGGGTGCTTTTATGAAAAAAACATTATTTGTCATTAAGACATTATTACTTGCTTTCTTACTTTTGAGTTTAGCAAGTATTCCAGGAGGTTTTGTCATGGGATACAGTTCCACTTGAACTACCTGTGATTAAAATCACAGGAATCACGTCACGTGATTACATTACATATACTGTACTCATAGTACACGCTCCGAACCTAGTTATAATGACTGGAAATACCACCATTATACTAAAGATAATCTTCACTAATTATCGTACCTGTTTTGACTCGCTCAAGGTATTACGCATAATTTCGTGCTATTAGTTCGGTAGGATTTGTTCCGTTTCCTAAAAACTTCGTTTTTTAAATTATTTCAACTAAGTTATTTGCTTTTAATTTAGGATAATCTCTTAGTTTTGCATGTTTTTCTGGGTGTAAACCCCATTCTTTGATATTTAAAGCTGCATTATAATCTCTATCTACCTCTTTACCAGTATATGCTGAAACATATATACGTTTACCATCTTCATTAACTTCTTTTAACTCGTGTTTTGACTCGTATTTAGTCCCATATTCTACTTGGCTCGTTTTATATGGATCCACTTTAATAAGAGTTTTATTTTGCTTGTTTACTAACGACTCTACAATTTTTGATAATTCATAAGGTTTGATTAAAGCTAATCGCTTATTCTTACCTGTATTCTGTGCTTTATTCATTGACAAATTACGTTTTCTCATCTCAAAAGCATCTATTTTTTCGATGATGATAGTATCGTAGTCATCGACTAATTCGTGTACTAATCCTCTATATGTTTCAGTTAGGATATTAGCTTTTTTAGCACTTAGCTTTGCTTGTTTACGATGATACCTTCTCCATAAATCTGTTTTACCATGTTTATTGTATTCATTATCTCTTAGTGACTTTATTTTATCTTTTTTAAATTCTATTTTACCTACTTTTTCTATTACTTTTTTAGGAATAGCTATTACTTTGTTTTCAGAAGTCCTAAATACTTCATTTTTAAACATGTTCCAATCTGCACCAACAACTTTATTTTGAAAAATACGTTTCTTCTCACTAGTAAAAGTTATTTGTAGTCTAAATGTATTATCTGGTAATCTTTTAATCTTAGTTAAAGCTATCTCTTCAAAATTAATATTCTTTAAATTCTCAAATACTATTATTTCTCCAAAATCGGCTACATTTAAATGGTGTGGTGAAACCAATTTTGTATTGCCATTAGGCAATTTTTGTGAAGTAATTGTCCTAAACGAGTTATTATTTCGTAGAAAGTTCATTGAACCCTTACGATACCATGAACGGTGTTTAGGATTTTTGTGCTTACCGTTTTTATCTTTAGTAATATTCATTCTAAGATTATATTTTTCAACATCTGACATTCGCCCTGCTTGTTCCAATCTCTTACGATACTGAGAAAAATTAGTGAAGA
This sequence comes from Ligilactobacillus sp. MP3, assembly GCF_024436335.1. Lineage (NCBI taxonomy): Bacteria > Bacillati > Bacillota > Bacilli > Lactobacillales > Lactobacillaceae > Ligilactobacillus > Ligilactobacillus sp. MP3. Next base: position 73,715 of record NZ_JANFQI010000009.1, on the reverse strand, counting down.
TTGTCTTTAAAAATTCATCTGCGGCATGAGAAGATAATCCTAGTTTCTTAGCATTCCAGCGTTTTAAGTCGTATTTTTCTTTAATAAACATTGCCTTAATTTTATTATTAAGGTAGTTTATTCCTTGTCCAAAAGGTAAAGGTCTACCAATATGTTTACGACCATAGGTCTTATATAAGTATTTCAATGTAAATTGATATAACTCATTTTGTATTTTTATTGCTTTTTCATACAATTCTATTTGTTGATAACTTAAAGAAATATGATATTGTCTTGTATATCCAAATTTATTACTCTTCTTTTTAACCATTCATGTAACCTCCTTTCGAGAAATATATGTTATAATTATTATAATATTAAAAGGGTGGTATGTAAATGATTATACATGAAGAGGGATACGTTTATAACTTCAATTTTTACTTAGTTTTCGTTACTAAATACCGAAGAAAAATATTTGACACTCAAGAGAAAGTGAACACTATGAAAGCTATTTTACAACGACAAGCAACTATTTCAGAAGTAACTGTTAGTCAGTTAGAGGTTATGCCAGACCATGTACATATGTTAATTTCTTTTAAGCCTAAATATGCTCCATCTAATATTGTTAAAAATCTTAAAGGAGCGTCAGCTAGAATATGGTTTAAACAATATCCTGAAACTAAACAATTATTATGGGGTGGACACCTATGGTCTCCTAGCTATTACATGGGTACTCTAGGGGATATGAGTAAAGAAGTCGTAGAAAAATATATTGAATCTCAATATACAGAAGCTATGAGAAGACAGCTTAAAGGCTACTATGGTAAAAATAGATAAGTTAGTTTAGCGGGCTTGACCCCTGATTGAAATCAGAGGTTTGCGCCCGTTTTCTAATCAACTTTTCGAGCTTGCAATAAAGATGAAGGATAGATATATGTATGTTGACCATCAGTCATCTTTGTTTGCTTGTTACCTAAATCGATAGCAAAAATAGTCATAAAAATTATCTCACTTTATTATTAAACTTACACTTTATATTTTATCTAGCATTTGAGATAAAATTAACGCAAATAACTTGATATCTTCTAAAAATATAATAAAACATACTTTTTATTATATTATATAAATATTAAATAAACATATTTAGTATATAAATACAATATAAAAAGATATATTTCGTAATAAAATTATTCTTTATATAAAATAAAAAAATACTATTTTAATTTACACTGTCACCAGATATGGCATACTAAAACCATGATAGTTAGCTAACTCGTCAAACAAAATTTCATAAAATACGAGGTAAATTACAATGACAAATACAAACACATTAGGAAGTTTAGCAACACCAATTCAACGTCCAGGATATGGCTTACCTATGACTCCTGTTAAAAACAGAGTAGTTATCAAACACGATGCTGTAACTGGAAAGGTAGCATTACTATACAATAACGATGTTGACGAGAATAAAAGTGTGGAAGTGAAACAAGTAGGGGTTATCCCTCTAACTATCCCACATCACTTGGTTCACAGTGAGAAAGATACTACTAAGAGAATCGATACTAGTCTTTCTTATTCATATATTTTTGACTTGTATCAATACAATAGTAGCCATCGCTCTTTTGGACTAAAAACTCCTACAGAAGTATATGAGGAGCTAGATACAAGGGATGTATATAGGGTCTTTGGTTTTATCATTAGTATTAATGGTGAAAGTATTAATGAATCGAAATCAGAGATCGTACAAGCTTATAATGGCCAATTAATCCCTTGCTTTATTGATCTGAAATATAAGAAATTTAATAAACTGCTGGATGCAGGAAGATTAGCAGGTGTAGACTACAATGGTCGTCCTATTGTTGAAGGTAATTCTGTTACCTTAACTTCAAATAATAGCGATGCTGTCAGATATCCTGATGATAAGTACTACTATCCTGATTTTAAAGTTGATAAACTAGAAGATAAAAACCAAGAAGGATTACGTAAATACGCTCAGAACTATCTTTCTGTTTTGAGAGACTACATTGATAAGATTAAGAGAAATGATGAATTTTTAGAAAAGTTGTATATCGAAGGTTTGACTAAACCAGGAACAGTCAATACATTATGTGAGTTAGGAATCACTGATATTGACAGTTTAGAGAGAACTATCGAAACATACGGTAATAATCCTATTGAGCGCTTTGCTCAGCTTAGAAAAATGGTTGATGAAAGACTAGGGCATGTTCAAAATAACAATAATGTTGAAGTAAAGGTTGAACAAGCTACACCTCAATTATCCCCTGAATTATTAAGCCTTATTCAGCAACAAATTGGGCAACAAAAGGCGGCAGTTGGGGACGTTAATAACTTTAACAATGCTCAACAAAACGTTATGAATCAAACAAATAACAATGGCATGAGTTTCCCTTGGAGCTAACCATTGACAGTTAATTTTCTAGAACTTAGAATTAATTTTAGAGAGTTAATAGTTAGTTAGTGCAGATAGTTTACGTATCTATGGCGCAAAGCCAGTACTAACTTTTGACGATAGTTTATATCGTCTTACTTGAATACCTTTCTATGGTTATTCAACCTTACACTAGGTAGCCTTATCAGCCACCTTTTTTTGTGCTGCTATTAATTTTGGCCAAAAAATAAGACCCTGCTTAAAATAAACAAGGTCTATTAGCTGCATGCTATCTTGATCCTTAATCTCCACATAGTATGGGAAACATTAGATAACACGTAGTAATTAATCTAACATCTACTGAAATAAAATTATCAAGCGTCACTTTGCCAGCTCATGTAGTCATCCCAGACTTCATCAGACCAATTCTTATTCATCGCTATCAACCTCGATTAAATCGTGGTAGTTACTTTTAGAATCTAATTGTTCTCTGCCACGTCTTATCTTGTTATAGAGATATTTATTTTCTATAATTCTCATGGTTTCGACTAGCGAATCATAGTCATCTTTACCCATAACAACAATATCTTCTTCTTTATTTTTATTAGTAACAATTAATGGTTCTGAATCTTCATTGACTTGCTTCATGAATGATTTAAGGGATTTTCTAAAATTAGAGTATGTTGTAGCTTCCATATGCATCAATCCTTTCAATTTAATTGAACAATATGTTGTACAATTAATCAATTTAAACAAAAATAAGCCCTGTATATCAGAGCTTATATCCTTATTATTCTTTTAAAACTTCTACAACCTTAGTTGAAATTCTATCATCTAAAATATCATCAATCTTAATGGTTAGTTCCATCGGATTAAACCATTCTGCAACCCATTTACCATTTTCTTTCTTGAATTTGTTAAAGCTATTATTATCATCATAAGGATCTATTCCATGTTTAACATACATCTTAAAGATTAATAAATCATACAGTTTATCAAACTCATCGCAATAATCATAACTATCTTCAAACATCTCATTATCCTTAATATAATAAGCATAATCTATGCAAGTAACGTTTGCCTTATCTAATTTTTCTAGGATAGATTTTACTGTTTCTTCTGACATAATGATTCCCACTTTCTCTAGAAATTTCTTACCATCTAAAGTATATAATTTACCCACCTAAAGCGTTACTTTATCTTTTATTTTTTAAATTGTCTTATAAAGCGTTTACTTTAACCCCAGATAAAAGGGGGCGTAGAGTTGTTGGCTATACGCTAGAAATTCGACAAATTAATACAACTTTAGACACTAATACTGTTGTTATTGATGGTAAGCCACAACCACCTAGAGTTAAAGGAAAGCAAGGTGTCAGAAAAAAAGAAAAAAGCATACCTACTAATATATCTGAAAAAGTGGCTGAATATAATGTTGAAAAACAAGTTGAATTAAGTGAAGTAGAGAAATTAAAGCAAGACAAGAAAATGCGGTTTTGGAGGCAAAAGTAAATAGTAAACCTAAAGAAGTTAAAGGTCTATTTGACGATGACGAAACGACATCATACTGTTCCGTCATTACTGAGACCTCCTCAATTGACTCCTAAATTCTCATGATCAAATTATTGTTCACTAACTAGCACCTAGTCTAAAGTAATCCGGGCTAGTTGACGACTAAGATACTTCTTCATGCTGACTCAGATAAGCGACGACCCGTTGTCGGTCCAGGTAACCCACCACGTGATCATCTTCCGTGACCGCCAAGTAATCATGGTCGGTCAAGGCGGTAAAGGCCGTCCGCAACGTCGCCTGAATATCTAGTGACTGAATACGGCCATCCGCCACGTCTGGCGCAGTTTTGAGATAGCCTTGGACGAGCCCGACGCGGCCCACGTAAACGTCATACACGTTTTTCGCACGACTCGCACCGAAGAAGTCCCGCACGAAGTCATTGACCGGATGTTGGACCAGTGCCGTTGGTGTGTCGACTTGGACGAGCTGTCCATGTTGCATGACCCCAATGCGGTCGCCTAGTTTGAGCGCCTCGTTCATATCATGGGTCACAAAGACGATCGTATTATGATAGCGGGCGTGTAACCCCAGAACTAGATCTTGTAATTGTTGCCGCGAAATTGGGTCCAGCGCACTGAACGGTTCATCCATCAACACAATATCGGGTTGCGCTGCGATTGCCCGCAAAATACCGATTCGTTGTTGTTCACCACCAGATAATTCTGATGGCATCCGGTCGCGGTATTCTTGGGGGTCCAGGCCGACTTCCGTCAATAACTCGTCAATCGTTTGATTGATAGTCTTCTTCGCCGTCCCCTTCATCTCGGGAATCACTGCGATATTTTGTGCTACCGTCATGGTTGGAAATAGAGCGATTTGTTGCAAGACGTACCCCATCTGCCACCGTAAATCCCGTACTGGTACCGTGGTGGTGTCAGCTCCGTTGACCAGGATTTTTCCGGCCGTTAAGGGTTCCAAACGATTAATCATTTTAAGCGACGTCGTCTTGCCACTGCCAGAGGTGCCCACTAGGACGAACAGTTCACCCTGATCGACCATTAGATTCAAATCGGGAATCACGGTTTGCCCATTAAAGTCTTTTTGGACGTGCTGAAATTCAATTGCCGTTGTCATTAGCGTCCCTCCTTTAACAAGCCGTGTTTGACGAGATAGTTATGTGCGACTGTGGAAGCCGATTTCTTTTTGACATTGACTTCATAGTTCATCTCTTGCATATCGGTTTCGGAAATCTTACCAGCTAACTTATTCAATGCTTGGACGACTTTCGGGTGTTTGTTAGCAAAGCTGATCTTCATGAGTGGCGCCCCTTGATACGTCGGGAAGAAGTGCTTATCATCCTTCAACAGCGCTAAGTTATATTGTCGTAATTCGCTATCCGTTGCGTAGGCGTCCACCAGATTGATTTTCCCCTTGCTAATCGCTTCATAGCGCAATGCCGGTTCCATCGATTTGGCCGTAACATCCAAGCTATACGTCTTCTTGATTCCCTTCAAGCCATCATCGCGGTCGATAAATTCGAGCGTCATCCCTGGTTTGAGGATCGATTCGACTTGTGTTAAATCGCTGATGGTCTTCAAATGGTATTCTTGTTGGAACTTCTTAGTGACGGCCAGGGCGTACGTATTGTTGTACTGCATCGGCTTCAAGTAAGTCATCTGTTCCTGCTTAGCTAGCCGCTTTTTGGTTAACTGATAAGTCTGATTAGCCGTTTGACTGGCCGGATTATTGCCCTTCACCAAAGTTTCCAATACGGAACCAGTAAATTCTGGGTAAATGTCGATCTGATTATTCTTCAGAGCGCTGAATAAGAAGGTCGTCTTACCAAAGTTCGGTTTCAAGGTCACGTGGATGTGGTCGTCTTCAGCTTCAATCAATTGTTTGTACATATTGATCAAGATGTCAGGCTCGGACCCGAGTTTACCTGCAATTGTAATTGTTTCAACTCGATTGGCATAAACGCTGTACGCGCCACCACCACCGAGTAACGCCAAAATACCCACGAACACGATCAACGCGTGGCGGGGTTTGGCCGTCTGGAACCAGCGCACGAGTGCACTCAACAGAATTGCCAATAGTGCTGACGAAATGGCCCCAATCAACAGCAACGACGTATCATTACGGTCAATCCCAAGCATGATAAACGTCCCTAGACCCCCAGCACCAATCAAAGCCGCTAACGTCGCCGTCCCAATAATGAGCACTAGGGCGGTCCGAATCCCGGCAATGATTTGTGGCAAGGCAATCGGCAGTTCAACTTTGAACAACTTGCGCATCCGCGACATCCCAAACGCATCGGCCGCTTCTTCAATTGACGCGTCGATTTCCGAGATCCCTAAATAAGTATTTTGAAAGATTGGCAACAACGCGTAAATCACTAGCGCAATCACCGCGGGCACCGTGCCAATACCGACTAGCGGAATCAACAATCCCAATAGTGCCAGCGACGGAATGGTCTGCAAAACACTGGTCAATTGCAATAACCCCTCGGCCCACCGTGGTCGGCGAACGACCCAAATCGCCAGTGGAATCGCAATCACCATTGCAATGACTAGCGCGACCAAAGAAATCCCCAAGTGTTGCCACAACGCAGTGAGCAAATCACTCCGCCGATCCATAAATGTCTGTATTAATGTCTGCATAAGTACCTCCCAGTGCCCAGCTTTAATCATGATAACTTCCTGATTATCTATGTATTTAATCATAGCATACTCCGGCCAAAGTCATAGTAATACGCACCCAAAACCGCAACTAATTGTAACTTTTGTGGTTTCACATAGGGTTGAAACATGTCGTTGGTAGATTCCTGTTCGTCAGCCGATGCGCGCCCTAGTCCGACTTCCTGGGCCGGCTGACAACGCTGGAACAGGGCGGACATCGATTTGAACTCACGCAGAAAACCCACTGCGCAATTTCAAATACGAGTCTTCTTCTAGCCCGGGAAAGACCACCCGGACAAGAAGAACTTCGCCCTTGAGCATTGTCAGCCAGTCCCTACAATCGGGAAAACGCTCGAATGGCGGATGAACGACCACCTATCTTGGCACAATTGACCATTGAATTTTGTGAAACTGGTCCTTCATGCAAACTTTGGACCAACAACAGTGACGATTTATGGTATTCGTGTACCGGTAATATTACCTGAAGCGTATTTTCTAATAGCAATTACTCTTGAGATTAGGCTATAGTATTAATTTCGTTTAGCCTTCAAGACTATACCCTATTGGCCTTACTTAATGGTAATATGCTTGTAGTGGTCCATGGCTGAATTCCTTTCATGATTATTTTCGCAAACATCATTTTACAGAAATTTGGCTATGGGCCATTCTTTATTTAATTAGTGTTGCACTTCAATTCTAAATTCACCCCATAGAAAAAGCGGCCTCACAATCGCTAGACTTTGTCTAACAATTGTAAGGCACTTCAGTTAATTGACTTTTTTACGTGGCTTTTCAGTATTATTGGAATTTTGTTGAGTGTCACAGCAGCCCATACTACCAGAGCCACCGTGCATACCCTTGTGCATAAATAGCATCATGAGTGGGTGTGCTAGAAGAAAAAGGGCTATCAGAATCCATTGTGACATAGTTTCACCTCCTTTTGCTTTATTTCTATAATAAGTATAAATTGGAAATGTGTTGTTTTTATGTTGTCGGGAATTTTTACGTATAAATTGTATACAGTCCACCATTTTTTTAAGGTATCCTTTGGTAAAGAATACTTATTTTCTATCGTTGTGAACAGCCAGTATCTAGGTATTCTTGAATAAGATCTAATTTAAATTTTTGAGTATATTTAGTCATACGAAAAAAGCACCTCACAATCGCTAGACTTTGTCTAATAATTGTAAGGCACTTCAAACTTGGGGGTATATATTATATGACGCGGTTTGTAAAATTAAGTTAGAAAAATAAAAAGCCATTTGTGGTTGATATGCTCCCTTTTAGGTGGAGAAACGAATTATGTAAAATTCGATCTCACCTGAAAGGGAGTATTTTTATGTCTGGTAGAACAACTCATCACTCTTTAGAGGAACGGCTTGAAGTGGTCCTCCTGTATTTGAGTGGTCAGGTTGGTAGCTCTCGATTAGCCAAGCAATATGGCGTTAGCGGGCATACTGTGCAGGATTGGGTGCGTGCCTATCGACACGATGGGGTGGCGGGCTTAAAAGAGTCTCACACTTGGCGCCACTACTCACCAGAACTAAAGTGGCAAGCCTGTCAGGATTATTTATCAGGGAAATATAGCGTTTATGAGTGCTGTGATCGTTACAATATTTCGAGTCACAGTGTGTTACGAGGATGGCTGAAACGATATACTAGTGGTAAAACCTTCACGGAGAAATCAGGAGGTTCTACCCGGATGAAAGCCAAACGCAAAGTTACTCAAGCTGAGCGAGAAGAAGTCGTTACTTATGCCCTCAAACATGGCAAGAACTATCAAGCCACCGCTGACAAGTTTAACGTCTCGTACCAACAGGTCTACAACTGGGGCCGAAAGTTTGAGAAGGACGGTAGTAGTGGCTTAGTTGACCGTCGAGGTCAACGAAAGAAGCAACTTGAGCCGGCAAAAGAATTAACCAAAGTGGACCGCTTGAAGTTAGAAAATGAACGGCTCAAACAAGAGAAACTGATGTTAGAAGCGGAGAACTTCATTCTAAAAAAAGTGGGTGCCCTGAGGGAGCGATCGAAGCGGTAGCATATCGTGTTCGTTATCAATCCATCAAGGAAGCGCGGTCAGCTTTTTCAGGGCTCACTATCGCACAGTTATGCGCGATTGCGAAAGTTTCAGTGAGTGGTTATTACCGCTGGGCAAAGACGCCAATCACGGCTCATCAGCAGGAGAATAAAGAGCTTCAAAAGTTAATTAAGCAAATTTATGATCAATATAATGGTCGATATGGCTACCGCCAGATTACGATGGTGCTAAGGCGTGAACACGATCGAAGAGTTAATCTTAAGCGAGTGTTGCGATTAATGCGGCATCTTGACCTACAGGCGATCATTCAGCGCCCACGACGTGGGTGCACGATTGTCCGCGGAACCAACTTCTTCCCTAACCGTTTAGAGCGGAATTTCACAGCCGTCACCCCCAAACGAGAAGTGGGTTACTGATGTAACCTATCTCACCTATGGCAATGGGAAGAAGGCCTTTTTGAGTGCGATTAAGGACCTCTATGACGGCAGTATTATTGCCTATAATATCAGTCAACGGAACGATAATTCGTTGGTACTGCAGAACTTGAAGCAAGCCATGGTCAAGAATCCAAACGCTCATCCACTGCTTCATAGCGATCGTGGAACTCAGTATACTTCAAAACAATATCTGCGCCTAACTACCGAAGCAGGCTTCACATTGAGCATGTCCCGAGTTGGCAAATGTATTGATAATGCTCCAATGGAAAGTTTCTGGAGTCACTATAAGGATGAAGCCTATTATGATCGAAAATTCGAAACCTACGAAGCATTAGCAACCTCAATCAAGGAATACATTGCCTTTTATAATCTCAAACGATACCAGACGAAATTAGGCAGCCTTGCGCCCGCTGAATATCGAGCACTAGCTGCCTAATCATTTACATAATTCAACTTTCCAGTTGACGAAGAACCAGAAACTTTACCAAATTCTGCAGTATATAATTTACCTAATAATGACAATCGCTCACGCTTCCGCTGTTTTGATGGTACAAAAATACCGATATCCTCAATATTGAATCCCGTAACCAGGCTTTGTTCATTAAACACAATCGGGTTCTTTAAAATTTTGGGGTGCTGATATACCGCAATCACTAATTGATTAAATGTTAGACCCTTATCAAAAACGTGTTCTTGAACAGCCTTCGAATGTATTGCAATCAAATCATCGCTACCATTATCGGATAGCAAAAACAAGTGCCTAATTTCTAATTCAGTTAATCGCTTTTTCATAATATTACGGGTCTGTACATCAATTTTTTGATCATGAAACCAATTGAGCATTTTTCGTTTTGCCAGATCACTAGTATGAAAATACAGATTAATCATAATTTAGCCTCGCTTTCTTTTACATTATTAATTAATCGATTAAATAATTAGAAGCTTTTTGCTGTTTCCGTCGATAAACAAAGATACTGAGCATCACAATGAAAATAATCAATGATAATAATTGTGACACACGTACTTGGCCAAATAGATACAAGCTATCAGTTCGCATTCCTTCAATAAAAAATCGACCAAATGAATACCAAATCGCATAACTTAACGCAATTTCTCCCCGTTTAAACAGACCTCTTTTATGCCGTAAACTAAGGAGTAAGATCAAGCCAACAAAATTCCATACTGATTCATATAAAAAAGTTGGTTGATGATACGCACCGCCAATGTACATCTGTTGCACGATAAAGTTAGGCAAGTGTAATTGCTGCAAAAAGCTGCGTGAAACAGCAGACCCAAAGGCCTCCTGGTTAACAAAGTTACCCCATCTTCCAATAACTTGACCTAACATAATGCCTGGCGTAACAACATCTAGGACCTGCCAAACTGATAAGCTACGCTGCCGACAGAAGACAATCAATGTAATCCCACCAGCAATTAGGCCACCATAAATGGCAATACCCCCTTGCCAAATCGCAATGATCTCATTTAAATGTTGTGAATAATACTGCCATTCAAAAATGACATAATAGATTCGTGCGCCAATCAATCCAATTGGCAATGCCCAGAGTACTAAATCATAAATGTCATCTGCAGAAATCCTTTGTCGCTTAGTTTCGTTAATTGCAAGCATCACACCAAGTGCTGCCCCACTTGCAATAATAATACCGTACCAATGAACCAGAAAAGGTCCTAATTTAAACGCGATTGGGTTTAGTGCTCCCATATGATCATTCCCTCCTAATTATTCAATGGTAGTTTAACTGTAAAAATAGTCCCAACACCTAATTCACTGTCCACAGAAACTGAGCCACCATGAGCCACCACGATTGCTTTAACAATTGCTAAACCAATCCCTTGGCCGCCTTGTTGGCGATTTCGTGCTGGATCAGCCATATAGAAATGATCAAATACATGTGGGACATCCTTTTCTGCAATTCCACTACCGTTGTCTTCAATAGTTAAAACAACATTATCTACTACACGTTTTAACGTAATTATTATTTTGCCCTTTGTTTGTGTAAATTTTATGGCGTTTGACAATAAATTGGTAATAACCTGATTTATTTTATTTGGGTCAATTGCAACGATGATTTTTTCCGTCTGGTAATCAAGCGTTATTCTTTTCTCCTCAAGATTACTTTGAAAATTATTTAAAACCTGCTGTATCAATTTACTAAGATCAGTATCAACTTTGATTAACTTATCCTCGCGATGTTCAATTGAAGCAATATTTTCAATATTATTGATCAAGTGGGTCAACCGTATAACTTCATCATTTAAACTAACCAATCTTGCCTCATCAATTGGCCAGATTCCATCGATCATCGCTTCTAGCGAACCCTGAATCGTTGTTAATGGCGTGCGTAATTCATGAGCAATATCGGAAGACAAACGCTCCCGTAGCGCCTGATTCTTGGATAACTGGCGTGAAAGTTCGTTAGTTACATTTACTAGCGCATTTACCTCTACGATTTGTGTTTGTTGCGGTAACTGGTTTCGATAATCCCCAGACGCTACCGCCTGAGTAAAGGATACAATTTGTCGTAACGGTCTACTTAGATCACGAGCTATCCATATTGCAATGACTATTGCAACTAAAAATACAAAGATTGAAATACCGGCCAAACTAATTCGTAAATCATTGATAAATGCGACATCATGTCGTGTATACCCTAAAGCATCATTATATGAGAATTGTACTAGGGCGACTTTTTTGGAATTAATCTTGATAGCTCCATTTTTTTTGTTCATACTATCTATATTTTTGGTATTAGTAGCCCTATGTAACAAGGTTTGACTTGGTTCCCATATTATTTTATTGTCAGTATTTTTCAAAACCAAAATAAGACCATCTTGCAATGCTCTAACACCGATCTTTTTAACTTTGGCCGGTTTCCAAGTACCATTGTTGATCAGATAACTAACCTTTAATTCGTTTTTATATGCGGTGAGCGTTGTATCATGTTTTTTCTGCACATATTTGTCAAAATGATCACTAACTAAACTCATGGTCATTAAACTAATTAAACCTACGATCAATAACACCAAAAATATAAAAGAGATTATTAGCTGTGTCCAAATATGTCGTTTCATTCATCTTTACTCCCACCAAAACGGTAGCCTCGGCCATAAACCGTTATTATATAAACCGGCTTAGTATTATCACTTTCAATTTTTCGTCGTAAATTTTTAATATGAGAATCAATTATCCGATCTAGTCCGTCATAGTCAATTCCTCTAGTTATATCGATTAACTGTTCACGGGTAAATATTTGTCGATAATAGTTCGCCATTGTTGCAAGAATATCATATTCTGTATGCGTCAGTGCAATCTCCATATCATGGACAAAAACTTGTTGCGATTCTAATTTGATTTTTAACTGTCCATTGTTAAAGGAGAGAACTTTTTCCGCTTGTTCTTCTGTGACACGTCGTAGTACGGTTTTTATCCGTTCTACTACCACTCGTGGACTAAAAGGCTTAACTACATAGTCATCGGCGCCAGATTGCAATCCGTTAACAATACTTTCATCACTTGATTTTGCCGTCAACATAATTATCGGTGTTTTACTATCTTGCCGTATTCTTCTAGTCACTTCATTACCATCTAAATCTGGTAGCATAAGATCAAGCACCACCAGGTTAGGCTGCCATTTATAAAACTTGGTCAAAGCTTCCGTTCCCGAGTAGGCCACCTCAACTTCAAATTTTTGTGCGATTAAATAGGCGGTAACTATATCTACAATTTTCTTTTCATCATCGACAACTAAAATTTTAGTCAAATTTTTTCATCTCCATACCTCTTGTGCTAGTTGAAGCTCGAATCCTGGTATCAAAAGAGCTTCCGCATTAAATTCGTGAGCAATCATTCCTGGTGACCAGCTTAGACGTAAATGGTTGAGAACTTTTTTGCTTTAACTCATCGCTCAGCTTAGTTTTCCTACCACATCGTGATCGCTTGTATTCGGCATCTGTTTGTGCTAATTCAGCCTGATAAGGTTGACATCGCGATAATTCATAAGAAATTGTTGACGGTGATCGGTTCAGCCGAACGCCCATTTGGATATTGGACAGCCCTAGTTCACAAAAGGTTTCGATTTTAATTCGTTCGGAATAGGTTATACTAGACAAAAGATCAGCTCCTAAAAGATGGGTTTGTGGTAAACACCATTTTAAAGGAAGCTGATCTTTTTTGTCCGAACAGCGTTCGGATTAATTTTACAATCTACCTAATTACTTTTTTTAACAGTCGATTCTATTGATTGTCTAAGTGTCCCCTCAACTTCTTTGGCAGTTTCATTCAAATTGAAATCATCGAATAAATCGATTAAGTCTTCCGGACGCGTCATACCAATATATGTCTGATTATTTTTTTCTCTAACAACCATTTTACACGGTAGAACATAGCCGATATGGATATTTTTCCCCATAACTTCTTTTGCTTTTTTAGGATTACATACTTCCATTACAACAAAATCCTCTTCAAAGTCTAATCATTTTTCCTTAAGTTTGTCTTTAAAGTTAAGTTGCCACAATACACCAAACCCATTTTCTTTTAATTGTTCAGTTAACGAATCAATAGTCTCGCCAAGCTTCTTGTTTGTCTTTTTTTCATATACGATGTGCACTGGTTTCTTCTTCTCTTTATATTTTTGATTACTCTCTCAACTTGTTTAGTTGATCTCTATACTCTTCCTCTGATATTTCTCCTCTAGCGTATCTCTCTTTTAATATATTAATGGCACGATTTGAGTTTGATGCATGGTCATTATTCGAACGATTCATCAGCATTTTTGCGATAAAGATGACTGCCCCAATAATAACTAACAATTTCAATCCATCATATATCATAAACCACCAACTATTCCCATAACCAAAATTCATCATGTTATCAAAACAGTTATACCAATAGCCGTGCATTGAATCACTCCTTATTCATTTAATGTTTCTTTTTTTATTCTATATGTTTCCTCATCTATTTCACCTTTGGCATATCGTTCATTTAAATTATTTCATCTCTTCCTTTCCTGTGAAACTATTGTATTTTTACACGATAAGGTCATTCAATTATTTTATGTGCTAAATAACTATTTATTTTGGCTCTAATTTCAATGTCATAGCATTGATGGCAACAATTACAGTCGAAAGTGACATCAAGATGGCAGCGACTGCTGGACTCAATGTTATGCCAATTGGTGCTAGTATTCCTGCAGCTATTGGGATCGCGATAAAGTTATACCCTGCTCCCCAAACAAGATTTTCTTTCATCTTATATGTGGTCTTTTGAGCCAACTCGATAAAGGATGCAATATCGCCAGGGTCTGACTGTGTCAAGATGACATCGGCTGAATCCAATGCTACTTGAGTTCCGGCACCAATAGCTATACCAACGTCTGCTAATGCAAGAGAAGGTGCATCGTTGACCCCATCACCGACCATGATAACTTTCTTGCCTTCTGCTTTAAGTTTTTCAACTAATTTATATTTATCTTGAGGAGATTGATTAGCTAGATAATCAATACCTAAAATTTCTGCAGCTCCTTGAGCCGCTTTTTCATTGTCACCCGTTGCCATAATCGGCTGAATCTTGTTCTTTTTAAGGGCTTGTATTAAGTCTTTACTTGTCGGTTTTAATTCATCCCCTAAAGCTACAGCACCGATTGCTTCGTCGTTTTCTACTAAGACACTGATGGTTGATCCTTTTGGAATATCCATATCCAGATTACGTCCATATGCTTTTTGACTGATTAATTGATAACGATGTCCGTTAGCTTGACCTTCTACACCAGCGCCAGAAATAACATCAATCGAATCAAAACTTACTGGACGTATCCCTTGCTGTTCTGCGTAACCAATAATTGACTGAGCGATAGGGTGACTAGATCCACCTTCGATACCTGACAATAAGGCAACGATTTCATCTTTCGTATATTTATCATTAAAGAGTTCAACATCTAATACTTTAAACTCACCAGTTGTTAAAGTTCCAGTTTTATCTAAAACCATAACATCTGCGTTTGTAGTCAACTCCAAAGCGTCCCGGTCTTTCACTAATAATCCCCGACTGGCCCCTAAGCTGGTACTACGAGAAGTCACCAATGGAATAGCCAGACCCAGGGCATGCGGACAAGCAATAACTAATGTGGTAACTGCAAAAATAACTGCCGTTGGTACATCAGCTATAACCATCCATATGACAAGGGCAATAAGAGCTGCAATAACCGCAATATAAAAGAGCCATCCTGCAACTTTTTGTGCAAGATTTTCTGCTCGAGAATGTTGGCTTTGAGCTTGACTGATTAATGTCTGAACCTGAGAAATGAAGGACTTATCGCCCGTCTGCTTTATTTCCACATAGAGGACTCCGTCACCATTGGTTGATCCACCGATGACCTCATCTCCGGGATTTTTTTCAATTGGTTTCGATTCCCCAGTCACAAGCGCTTCGTTTACACGTGATTTGCCACGCTGGATCGTTCCATCTGCTGGAACATTTTCTCCGGCTTGAACACGAATCAAATCACCTACTTGCAAGTCAGCAACTGGACGAGTCTCAATCGAATCGTCTTCTAAAACAACATGAGCATCTTTCGGCACCAACTCAGCCAATGCTTTTTGCGCGTCCCCTGCTTCACCCAATGCCTTCATTTCAATCCAGTGTCCTAATAGCATGATTAAAATTAACGTTGTAAACTCAAAGAAGAAGTCCATGACATGTTCTCCGGTCACATATCGAGCGGCCACTGCGTAAACACTATAGGCATAAGAAACCGTTATTCCCAAAGTAATCAAGGACATCATGCCTGGAGCTTTTGAATTAAACTCATCTTTCGCACCCATTAAGAATGGTTTTCCGCCAAAAATGTATAGAATTGTTGCCAATACAGCTGCTACAACGTCTGCATAAGGAAAGATAATTTGGAAAGGCAACTGAATATTCATCAAAGGAGTAATGAGTAAGATTGCAATTCCTAATGGGAGTGACTTCAAGAAAATCTCCTTAAAGCTACCGTGATGATGGTGGGCATGCCCTCCCATTGCACCATGATCCATCGCACTATGGTTCATCTTGCCGTGATCCATCTGACTATGTTCCATTTCATTATGGTCGTGTTTTGAGTGATCCATGTCGCCGTGATTACGATGACTATGTGACGAATGTTGTTTGTTATTCCTCATTTTTAATTCCTCCTTATTATATTAGAGACTGATTTTAAAGTTTTAGAACTTTCTCATCTAACACTGCATATAATTCTCATGAAAAGGGTTCTATACTTTGTCTCTATCTACTATCTATGAATAAATGGTATTCGTACTTTATGCACTTAATACTGAATAGTTAGTTTCTGCTAAAGCAGCATTGAGCGTTTAGGTATCAATCTTTGTTTGACTTTCAAGTACTGCTTTTTTAGTCGCTAAATCAACCTCTACAGATTCACCCCCTTCTATGACAAACGATTTATTCTCCAATTTTTTCGCTACGTATTCTCCATGATGATGTAAATGGCAATCGCATTGCCCTTCCGTACACTGACAATCCACTTCTTCTACTGCGAAAGCTTTTTTCATCTCTAATATTTCTTCTAGTCGCTGGATATCATCGAAGCTTAAGACATGATCTTCAATGATACTCCCTACTACATTCCCGACATTCTTTCGACAAATACGGTTGAAAATATCGTCTGTATAATTTCCTACGGCTTCTTTCTCTTCAATATTGGTAGTATAAATAAATTTTCTACCTTCTTGCTCTGTATTTAGTACGCCTTTTTCAACCAGTCGACCTAGGAGCGTTTTGATAGTGGCTTGTTTCCAGTCCATTTTTTCTTTCAATATGGAGATGATTTCTTTACTAGTCACTCGACCATTCGCCCAGACTACACGCATAACTTCCCATTCAGCATCTGTGATACAAGGTTTAACTACTATTGTACTCATTCTCTTCCCCTCCTTATTGTCTACATGTGTAAACGTAAATGTTGAGATAAGTTTACTATTGTAAACCATTCTTGTCAAGTCTTTTTTAAAATCTTACTTGCTTGTTCTATTTGTTTGTCTCTTAAACTCATGTTAATCAACCTTTCTTTTATTCATATCAACTTTACATTCTTATTATCTCAAAACTGGTGGCAACGTCTAACTTACACCGTATTTTTTAAACCAACAAAAAAGAGCAATGCTTTTTTTGCATCGCCCTGATTGCTATTCTTGCTCTTCTACTAGTTCAAAATTAACAATATTATCTCCAACAAGACTTACAATTTCTCCTACTTTCTTCAAGTACTTAGGCTGTAAGTACATCGTTTTTAATCAAATCCTGGTACTTCCACTGATACTCCTGTATTTCTAACTATCACTTTAATAGGTGAGATTATTGTTCCTATCTATCTCTTTATTTATTATCGTGCTAAAAATAATTTAGATGCACTTGATATTGTTATGCCATTTAAGAAAGATAAAATTGCTCAAAAATTTGGCATAGGATACCTCATAGGTTTTCTAGCTTTTGCTATAATTTTCGCCATTGCTGTTTTTGGTGGAGGTTTTACTACTAAGATTGTATGGTCAAGTAAAAATATTGTTTTATTTGTATTAATGCTTATTGGATTTCTCATCCAAGGAACTACCGAAGAAATTGTTTGTCGTGGTTATGTTCAAGGAAGGATTACTGAAAAATTAGGTGTATTTTGGGCAATTGCTCTTAGTGCCCTCTTCTTTGCAAGTGGTCACTTAGGAAATTCTGGTGTTTCGCTCGAAGGGTTCGTCGGTCTGCTTGCATTCGGTATTCTAACAGCCTTGCTTCGTTTTTATACAGGTGATCTTTGGCTATGTGGTGCTCTCCATGGTGCTTGGAATTTTGCTGAAGGCCCATTCTTTGGTACTCCAGTTTCTGGAATTAGTGGGACAGAACTATTATTTAAGTCTACTTCTGTACCTCACCATCCTTGGTTAAATGGTGATGCTTTCGGTATTGAAGCTAGTCTTACTTGCATCATCGTATTAATCTTATTATCATTTTTAACTGTTTACCTAGGTCAAAAATATTCAGATAATAAATTGGACCTAAACTAGTTTTTCTATGTTAAAATTTATAATAGATTAAATTTAGAGAAAGGTTTTGTATTCAATGGCATTTACAATTTACATGGTTCGTCATGGACAAACATTTTTAAATAAGTATAACCGTCTCCAAGGTTGGTGCGATTCCCCACTAACTCCTAAGGGAATGGAAGATGCTCATAGTGCTGGACGTCATCTAGCTCATATCAATTTTGATCATGCATATCATTCAGATACAACTCGTGCTATGAGAACATGTCGTTATATTCTTGAAGAAAACATTGCATCCAATGATATTACACCTAAAGAAATTCGCAATTTCCGTGAACAAAGCTTTGGTTATTTTGAAGGCAATGACTCTTCACAAGTTTGGACAATGTTAGGTGCTCAACATGGTGGCTATCGTTCATATAACGAACTTATTGCAAACTATAGTTTAGGTAAAACTCGCGACTTTTTAAATGAAATTGACCCATTCAAAGATGCAGAAACAGATGAACAATACTGGGCTAGAATCAATGCTGGCTTTGATCATCTTCGTCGTCATCGCCAAGATGGTGAAAACATTCTTCTTGTTAGTCACAGTATTACAATTAGAAGTATTGTAGATCGTTTTGCCCCAGAATTGGGAGCAGCTGAACTTGGACCTAGAAATGGTTCAGTTACTAAATTAATTGTTTCAAAAGATGATATTAAGGTTGAGTATTACAATCATCATTTAGATAGTGAAACTTACTAATATCAATAAAAAAAGTTTTATACCGACGTATTGGTATAGAACTTTTTTGTTATTTTTAGGTAAATTTATCTAGCTCATTTTCAATAAAAAACAAATTCTTATATATAAAAAACTCCATGGTCAACAACAGAAAAACCATGGAGAAAAAGGAGTTATATGTTATATCACCTTATAGTTTTATTTAATTAGGGGAGAAAACTATAAGGTATGAGAAAAAATGAAAAAGTCTAATAATAAATGGGGTTAATTTATCATTAGCTTATGTTCTATATAATATCTTCTAATTGTGAATAAATTATGAATTTTATCAAAATATTTTATCAAAATATATAAGAATAGATAAAGATCTCTTTAATCTTTAATTTTAGCAATCTTTCCTTGTTCAATATAAACAGCTAAAATGGATAGATCGGCTGGATTTACTCCTGAAATTCGTCCAGCTTGTGCTAATGTTTCAGGTTGGATCTTAGCTAATTTTTGTTGAGCTTCAGTAGCAATACCTTCAATACGAGAATAATCAATTCTTGCTGGAATCTTTTTAGCTTCCATACGCTTTAATTTTTCAACCTTAGCATATTCTTTTTTGATATATCCTTCATATTTGAATTGTATTTCAATTTGTTCAATTACACGTCTATCTAATGGTTCAGCAGGTGCTGGGATGAATTTCAATAGATCTTGATAAGTTACATAAGGTCTTCTTAAAAATTCAGTTGCTAGCACACCATCTTTTAATTCACGATCACCATGAGCTTCCACAAAGGCATTAACTTCAGCATTTGGCTTAATTCTAATCTTTGATAGTCTTTGCTTTTCAGCTTCAATTTGTGCTTTCTTTTCTTCAAAAGCAGCATAGCGTTCATCCGAAATCAAACCAATTTCATGACCTAATTCTGTTAAACGTAAATCTGCATTATCATGACGCAAAATTAAACGATATTCTGCACGTGAAGTTAGAAGACGATAAGGTTCGTTTGTTCCTTTTGTTACCAAATCATCAATCATAACACCGATGTAAGCATCGCTACGTTTCAAAGTGATTTCTTCTAGTCCCTTAGCACGACGACCAGCATTTACACCAGCAATAAAGCCTTGACCTGCAGCTTCTTCATAACCAGAAGTACCGTTAGTTTGTCCAGCTGTGTATAGTCCCTTGATCAACTTAGTTTCCAATGTTGGTCTTAGTTGATATGGTGAAACAACATCATATTCAATTGCATAACCTGGACGCATCATTTCAGCATGTTCTAAGCCATCAATAGAATGTACCATTTCTTGTTGAACTTCTTCTGGTAAAGATGTTGATAAACCTTGAACATAGTATTCATCGGTATTACGTCCTTCAGGTTCCAAGAACAATTGATGACGAGGTTTGTCAGAAAAACGTACAATCTTGTCTTCGATTGATGGACAGTAACGAGGTCCAACCCCTTCAATAACACCAGTAAACATTGGTGCTCTGTCTAAATTATCTTGAATAATTTTATGTGTATATTCGTTAGTATATGTTAACCAACATGATAATTGATCCTTAACTTTTAAGTAATCTTCATCCTTAGATTCATAACTAAAGTGGTTAGGCTCCACGTCACCTGGTTGTTCTTCAGTCTTGTCGTAATCAATAGTATTTCCATCGACACGAGGTGGAGTACCTGTCTTAAATCTCTTTAATTCAAATCCTAATTTAGCTAAGTTCTTGGATAATTCTAAAGCTGGTTGAGTATTGTTTGGACCAGAAGAATACATTAATTCACCAATGATAATCTTTCCACGAGCAGCTGTACCAGTTGTCAAAACTACTGATTTTGCACCGTAACAAGCACCAGTATTGGTTACTACACCTTTAACTTCACCATCTTCAATAATCAAGTCATCAACAATTCCTTGACGCAAAGTTAAATGTGGTGTTTGTTCAATTGTATGTTTCATTTCAATAGAATATTGACGCTTGTCAGCTTGGGCTCTTAAAGCACGTACAGCAGGACCTTTACCTGTATTCAACATTCTCATTTGAACATAGGTCTTATCAATATTACGTCCCATTTCGCCACCCATGGCATCAATTTCTCTAACTACAATTCCTTTAGCTGGTCCACCAATAGATGGATTACATGGCATAAATGCAACCATTTCAAGGTTAATTGTAATTAGTAAAGTTTCATTACCCATTCTAGCTGAAGCCAAGGCTGCCTCGCATCCAGCATGTCCTGCCCCAACAACAATTACATCATAGTCTTTAGCTTTATATCTTTTTCCGAATTCCATGATTTCCCTCTTTGTTCTTTTCTCTTATTTTCCTAGACAGAATTGACTAAATAATTGTGTTAATAGTTCATCTTGATAAGAATCACCCGTAATTTCACCTAATTCATCCCAGGCATTTGTCATATCAATTTGACATAGATCGACTGGCATTCCAGAATCTAATCCTTGTAAAACTGCATCTAAAGAATCTTCTGCTTGATTTAATAAAGCAATATGACGAGCATTTGTTACCATAATTGTAGATTGTGAATTTTCTATTCCACCGAAGAACAGTTCTGCAATCTTTTCTTCTAACTTATCTACCCCTGTTTTCTTTAAAACAGATGTCGTAATAAGTTCATCTTCTGGCACTAATTCACGCACTTCATCCATATTAAGCTTTTGTGGTAAATCTGTCTTATTTAAGATAACAATTCTCTTTTTACCACTCGTAGCCTGAATTAATTCTTTATCTTCATCAGTTAACTCTTCGCTAGCATTTAAAACTAACATAACTAAATCGGCTTGTTCAATCGCTTTTCTAGAACGTTCAACCCCTATCCTTTCAACCTTATCTTCAGTTTCTCGGATTCCGGCTGTATCGATCAATTTCAAAGGAACGCCTCTTACATTAACATATTCCTCAATTACATCGCGCGTTGTTCCAGCAATATCTGTTACGATTGCTTTGTCTTCATGAAGTAAATGATTCAATAGACTAGATTTCCCAACATTTGGTCGTCCTACAATTGCAGTTGCCAAGCCTTCACGTAAAACTTTTCCTTGCTTAGCAGTTGTTAACAATTGTTGAATACTCTTCTTAACTTCAATTGCTTTTTCACGTAACATCTTAGTGGTTAGTGTTTCCACATCGTCGTATTCTGGATAGTCAATATTAACTTCAACTTGAGCCAAAACATCTAAGATATCTTGACGTAAGTTTCTAATTAAATGTGATAAATTACCATCTAATTGATTTAAAGCCACTTTCATTGAACGATCAGTCTTAGCTCTGATTAAGTCCATTACAGATTCTGCTTGAGTTAAGTCAATTCTTCCATGTAAGAAAGCACGCTTTGTGAATTCACCAGGTTCTGCTAATCTTGCTCCATTTGATAATAGTAATTGTAGAATTTGGTTAGTTGGAACAATCCCTCCGTGACAATTTATTTCAATAACATCTTCACGAGTAAATGTTCTAGGTGCTAACATTACTGACACCATTACTTCATCAAGTTCTTCATTAGTTTTAGGATTAACAATATGTCCGTAATTAATGGTATGTGTTGGAACTTTTTCTAAATTTTTTCCTTTAAACACCTTATTTGCAATCTTAACAGCATCTTCTCCACTTAAACGAACAATTGAAATCGCCCCTTCTCCAGGTGGAGTTGAAATTGCAGCGATTGTATCAAATTCTGTTGGTACCATTGTAGCCATGCCCTTACCTCCTTACTTCTTTACAATACATAAATTTAAACAAATAAAAAAGTGCCTACACCACGCCCCATAAATTAAAATAGGGAACGTGGACAAAGCACTTTGACTACTTCATCTAAGTTCAGATAAGAATGATTACTTATAATATATATTCTTGTATAAAAAATGTCAATATTGACTATCTATTGCCCAACATATATAGATTATTAATATCTTTACTTTTTACGTTTTGTTAAACTACTTTGAACTAATAATAAAATACCAATTAAAGCTGTTAATCCTAAAATATCTGCAGTAATTATTTCACTCACTTCTCTCTTACTAACATTTTATAAGTAACCACTATACAATGACTACTTCCTTATGTCAATTATTTACTATTGGAATTTGAAATTTTTCTTATTATAATTATCTCTATAACTTACAAAGAGGTGACAATATGCCCAAAATATATTTCCAGAAAATGACACCAAACGGTTATAAACAAATCGAAAATGAAATTGAACAATTAAAACTCGATCGTCCGGCTAAAATCAAACAACTTCAAGAAGCTAGAGCTTTAGGTGATTTATCAGAGAATGCTGAATATAGTGCCGCTAAACGTGACTTACGTCATTTAGAAAGTCGATTACGCTACTTAAATAAACAACTTCAATATGCAGAAATCATAACTCCTAAAAATGCTGATAGTGTAGATATTGGAACCACTGTAACTATCCAATTCGATGATGATGAAAACGACCTAGAAACATATCAGATCGTTGGAAAGCAAGAAGTTAATGTTGATGATAACAAAATTTCTTTTGTTTCTCCTATAGGTAAGGCTATTATGCACAAAAAAGTTGGTCACACAGCTACTGTTATTGCTCCAGCTGGCTCTTACACTGTCAAAATCATCTCTATTTCGATATGAAAAAAGCTAGGACCTTTTCCTAGCTAAACCGTATAATATAGAAACTACAGTATAACATGTATTTTTTGAAAATACAATACTCTTACAAAATTATTAAGTTTTGTCAACTTTATCTGCTTATTTTTGACTATTAATCTGCTATACGTTAAATTAGTATAGAGAGAAAGGGGTGCTAGTTTTGCCTTCTAGATCTGAAAAATTTAGCAAAAGAAAACATCAACAGAATTTTTTCAAATTTCTACTGATACTTGTCGTAATTGCCGTTGGTGGTTACAAGTTACTTTTTAATTATGCTAAAAATACAGCTAGTCAAAATGTTAATTCGAGTAGTTCCAGTGTTGAAACTGTTGTTACTCACCAAGCATCTAAAGTAGATTGGCAAAGTCCATCTGAGAAAAAACCATATCCAGATGTTAATGCCTATGCCAATATGTGGGTTAAAGTTTCAACTAGCAAGCATCGCGTCTACCTTATGAATGGTAATAAAGTTTTATATACCATGTTATGTTCTACTGGCTCCAAGGGTCAAGAAACACCTAAGGGAACTTTCGAAATTCAAGCTGAGCGTGGCGATCATTTCTACAATGCTCAGTCTGGTGAAGGTGCAAACTACTGGGTATCTTTTAAAGATCACGGAATTTATCTTTTCCATACAGTTCCAGTTGATGCTAACGGTAATTATGTCGTTTCCGAAGCTGAACAATTGGGAAAATCAAGTAATTCTCATGGTTGTGTACGTTTATCTGTCGCAGATGCTAAATGGTTTTATGAAAATATTAAAACAGGAACAAAAGTTGTTGTTGAATAATAAAAAGCTACCGGTCCAAAAACCAGTAGCTTTTTACTTAGTTTGCGAAATATTTTAATACATCTTCTTCAGTTAACTTTTCTCTTTCTGCACCCTTAGCATCTAGCACAACCTTACCATCATTTAAAATCACAGTTCGATTACCATACTTTAGTGCATCTTTCATTTGGTGAGTAATCATGATACATGTTAAATTTTCTTTTTCTACAACTTCATTTGTTAATTCTAACAATTGGTGACTCGTATTAGGATCTAAAGCTGCAGTATGTTCATCCAATAATAACAATTCTGGCTTTTGAATTGTTGCCATTAAGAAGCTTAACGTCTGTCTTTGACCACCAGAAAGGCTACCAGCAAAAGTATTCAGTCTATCTGACAAACCATTGGGTAGTTGTGCCGTTTCTTCCTTGAACTCTGCTAAATGTTTCTTCAGACCTCTAAGTCTTAACCCTCTTTTTTGGCCACGTTTAGTAGCTAATAATAAATTTTCAGCAACCGTCATTCTTGGAGCTGTTCCCATCTTAGGATCTTGAAATACCTGAGCGATATATTTAGCGCGTTTAACTTCTGATAACTTAGTCAAATCATGATTATTTAGAACTACTTGACCAGAAGTAGTATTCAATGATCCATTGATTACATTCAATAAAGTTGACTTACCAGCACCATTTGTTCCTAGTAATGTTACGAAATCACCTTTCTCTAAAGTTAAGTTCAAATCCTTTAAAATTCTTTTTTCTTCAGGTGTTCCAATATTCACAGTAGTATTAATGTTCTTTAATTCTAGCGCTACTTGGCTCATGGACGTTCAACCCCTTTCTTCAAAACTTTATTAACGTGAAATTTCTTTTGTAATAGTGGTAGCATTAAGCAGAATGCCAAAATTATTGCTGAAAGTAATTTGTAGTCATTAGTGCTGAAGCCTAGTTTCAAGACAATTAATAGCACGAAACGATATAAAATACTTCCGACTACTACGGCCACCAAACGTGCAGTCAAACTCAATTCTCCATATGCTACTTCACCAATAATAATAGCAGCTAAACCAATAACGATTGTTCCCACACCCATGTTTACGTCAGCATAACCGTTATTTTGTGAAATCAATCCACCTGCTAAACCAATTAAACCGTTAGAAATCATGAGCCCTAATATTTTTGTATTGTCAGTATGGATTCCTAATGAACGTGCCATTTTTTCATTATCACCAGTAGCGATAAATGCTTGTCCAATATCTGTATTTAGAAAAACTGCCAATAAAATTACGATAACTATTGTAAAAATAATTCCCACACAGACACTGTCAAAACCGTCTGGTAAATTCTTTAAAAATTCTGGTGAGAATAATGTCTTTTGATGCATCAAACCAACATTGGCTCTTCCAAGTATGCGTAAGTTAATAGAGTAAATACCTGTCATTACTAAAATACCTGCTAGTAAAATAGGAATTCTACCTTTTGTATAAAGTAAACCTGTCATTAATCCTGTTAATAATCCTGCACCAAAAGATAATGCAGTTGCGACAATTGGATTAACTCCATGAACCAAAGCTGATACACATACAGCTGCACCAAATGGGAATGTCCCTTCAACTGTCATATCAGGGAAATTTAAAATTCTAAATGTTAAGAATAAACCTAACGCTAATATTCCCCATAATAAGCCTTGACCTATTGCTGATGTTACCAAACTCATTTTATAATTTCCCCTTTCTCATTTGCTTGCTTTATAGCACTTGCTGGTACTTTCAAACCAAGCTTATCTGCTTGTTTTTGATTAATAATTGTAGAACCTTTTTTCACTGTTTCGACTGGCATTGTTGCTGGATTCTTACCTCTAAGTTCTTGAGCTGCCATCTTACCTGTTAATTTTCCTAATTCATATTGACTAACACTAACAGTTGCTACACCGCCACCTTTAATCATTGAGTCAACACCTGGGAAAATTGGAATATTCTTCGCATTAGTATTCTTTACTAAAGTAGAGAAACCAGAAGCAACGGTGTTATCAGAAGGTACATAAACAGCTTGTACTTCACTTGCCATAGTTACAGATACTTGATCAATATCATTAGTAGAAGTTATTGTATAAGTTTTAACTGTAATTCCTACTTTTTCAGCTAACTTCTTAAATTCCTTATATTCGGCAGTTGATGAATCATCGCTGGATGTGTAAATTACTCCAATGTTTTTCAAGTCTGGCATGAATTCTCTAATCAACTTCACTTGAGCAGCGACAGGTTCTTTGTGCATTACCCCAGAAACTGTACCACCTGGCTTTTCTAAAGTTTTTACCAAACCAGTTCCAACTGGATCACTTACAGCTCCCATTGTAATAGGAATCTTACTATTTTCATTTGCCAGTGATTGAACTGCAGGTGTAGCAATTCCAATAAGTACTGATGCTTTTTCCTGTACAAATCTATCACTCATTGTCTTTAAGTTACTTTGATCACCTTGAGCATTTTGGTAATCAATCTTCATAGTCTTACCATTTACAAAACCTTCTTCTTTCAATCCATCCACTATTCCTTGATGGATTTGATCTAAAGCTGGATGACTTAATGTTTGTAAAATAGCGATTGTAGGCATTTTATTTTTGCTTTCTTCTTGCTTTTTTTCTACGTTAAAAGCTACTCCTAAAAATATTGCTAATGCAATAATTGTTGCTATTAATCTTTTCATTTTTCTTAAAATCCTTTCTTTGAAATTTATCTTCAATTATCTGTTCAAATTGTCGTACCAACAAAAAAGGCACCTCCCACATTTTGCAGGAGATGCCTAAAAAAACAAAACCCACACGAAGTACTTAATCCGTGCGGGCAATTGAAGAAATATAATATATAGCCAGCACAGATACGACAATCTGACAAGGTCGTATCTGCACTCACAGAAACAACCCTAATACTGGCTTTGCCAACGAATATTCAATTCATTAATCTTAGAGTTATTCATAATACTTCTTCCTTTCCGTCATTTGTTGTAATTGATTATACAAAAGGCTACTTATTGTTGTCAACACATTTCTTAAAAATAAGTTAATTTTATTTTAATATAGAAAACGCTTGCAAACTAAGATAATATATGTTATAAAATAAGTGTAAGGAGTCAAAGGATTCCCACAATTAGTACGAATCATACAACTGAATAGTCGTTGTTGCAATAAGTCCTTAGAGGGTGATAGAACCAACAACTTGAGTTTAGACATTTTAATATGTCAGAAAATCTTGATTTTGAATTGCGTTACTAATTGGATTAATTAGGAGATCTTGTTAGGTTATGAACCAACAGATAGAAAATATTTTTAAAGGTGTGGGAACAATTGAGTAGAACTCCTTATTATAAGATTAACAACTCTTAGCTTCATTGAAGACAGGGAACATTAGATTCCAAGTGATATTAAAGTTAAATGAAGAAGCTAAGGGTTGTTTTGTTGTGTTTTTAAAAAGCAGTACTGGTGAAAATACCAGTACTGCTTATTTTTATTGTCGATACATTTTTAATTCTAAAAAATCGTCATTATATTTTTCTAGATATGTTTGTCCTAAGTCTGCATACACTTCCATTTTCCTCATTTGATTCTTAGTAGGATAGAATTGCTTATCAGAAGTTATAGACTTAGGAAGTAATTTAGCTGCTTTATCATTTGGCGTAGCATAACCAATATATTCTGCATTTTGTGCAGCATTCTTTGGTTCTAACATGAAGTTAATGAATTCATACGCACCTTTAACATTCTTAGCTGTCTTAGGAATAACAATATTATCAAACCACAAGTTAGTTCCATCATCTGGGATTACATAGTGAAGATGAGAATTATTATCTAACATTTCTGATGCTTCCCCCGAATATGTTACTGCCAAAGGCGCTTCATCGTTTTGCATATACGTTTTAATTTCATCTGCTACAAAAGCTTTAGCATTAGGTGTTAGATTCTTTAACTTATCATATGCCTGATTAATCTGAGAATCATTCTTAGAATTCAAGGAATATCCTAAACTATTAAGACCAATTCCTATAAATTCTCTAGCACCATCGATAAATAAGATTTGTTTACGGTACTTAGAATTCCACAAGTCATTCCAATTAGTTATTTCACCTGGTTTTATGTATTTATCATTGTAAACAATCCCTAATGTTCCCCAAAAATAAGGTACAGAGTATTTATTATGTTTATCAAAACTTAAATTCAAAAATTGAGAATCAATGTTATTCATCCCCTTTATTTTTTGCTTATCTAGAGGCATCAACAATTTTTCTTTTGCCATTTTTTGAATCATATAATCACTTGGAACAGCAATATCATATGGTGTTCCACCTTGTTTAATTTTGGTAAACATTGCTTCATTAGAGTCAAAAGTTTCGTAATTAACTTTATACCCTGTTTGTTTTTCAAACTTCTTTATAAGTTGTGGATCAATATAATCTCCCCAATTGTAAATATTTAATACTTTTTTACTACTGCTATTCGTTTGTGTGTTTTCTGTACGATTAAGTCTCATAACACCTAAGGACAAACATACAATAATTACAATAATTCCTGATATTAGTGCTAGTAATTTTTTCATTAGTGTAGCACCTCTTTTCTAACTTGCTTACCTTGGCGGCGATGGTTGGCGCTATTATCACGACTGATAAAATAATAACCTATCACTAAAACTAAAGAGAACAAAAATACTAACGCACTCAAAGCATTAATCTCTAAACTGACTCCTCGTCTAGCACGTGAGTAAATTTCAACTGACAGAGTTGTAAAGCCATTTCCTGTAACAAAGAATGTAACTGCAAAATCATCCAATGAATATGTGAATGCCATAAAGTATCCTGCAATTATTCCTGGTGTTAGGTAAGGAAGTACAACATTTGTTAAAACTTGCCAGTGGTTTGCACCTAGATCATAAGCTGCCATCGTCAAAGAATCTTGCATTTCTTGTAATTTGGGTAATACCATCAAAACTACAATTGGAATACTAAAAGCTATGTGGGATAACAGTACACTAGCAAATCCTAATGATAAACTATGTATCCAGGAACCTAATAGTGTAAATAGAATTAAGAAACTAGCACCTATAATAACATCTGGCGATACAATCAAAATATTATTTAATGATAATAAAGCCAGTCTTGTTCTGCGTTTTTGGTAACGATAAATTGAAATTGCACCAAAAGTTCCTATCATAGTCGCAATCAATGCAGATAAGAAAGCTAAAATAAAAGTTTCTAACAAGATTATCAATAATCGCGTATCAGCAAATAATTCTTGAAAATGAACCCAACTAAAACCTTCAAATCTATTCATCGTTTCACCGCTATTAAAGGCATAAAATATTAAGTAAAAGATTGGTGCATATAAGAAGATAAACATTACCCATAGATACACATTTTTCCAATTAATTTTCTTCATCTATTTATGCCCCCTTTTCTCGCCGGTAATTACCATAACAATGAACATTATAACAATCAAAACAACACCAATTGTTGAACCCATTCCCCAATTTTGTGTTACCAAGAAATGTTCTTCGATAGCAGTACCTAGAGTGATTACCCTATTTCCTCCTATCAAACGTGTCAACATAAATAGTGAGAGCGATGGAATAAATACTGCCTGAATTCCACTTTTTACCCCATTCATAGATAATGGCATTACAACTTTAAAGAAGGTTTGCCATTCATTAGCACCTAAATCTCGACTAGCACGTAAAACTGACGGATTAATTTCTTCAAGGGCATTAAATATTGGCATTATCATGAAAGGTATTTGAATATAGGTCGCAACAACAATAAAACTAAAATCAGTAAATAATATCTGTTTAGGTCCTATTCCAAAAAAACTAAGGAAATGATTTACACTTCCGTCAATTCCAAAAATACCAATAAAGGCATAAGCTTTTAACAACAAATTAACCCAGGTTGGTAAGATGACTAACAATAGCCAAAGTTCTTTATGCTTTAACTTCGTCAAAAAATATGCCATGGGATAACTTACTAAAACCGTAAAAAAGGTAATAATAAAAGCATATAGGAATGAGTTAAAAGTCATCATTAAATACTTGCCTGAACCGAAATAATTTCCATAGTTACTTAAAGTGAAGTTCCCATGGATATCTATGAAAGAATAATAGACAATTAACAACACTGGAGCAATTACAAATAAACCTATCCATAGATAATAAGGGATTGTTAATAAAGGATTTATCTTTTTCATTTACTATTCCCCCTATTAATCATTATAGCTATCCAAACGAGCATCAAAATCTTCTTCTGATTCATTGAATCTCATAACATGGATATCTTCAGGTCCAAATGAAAGTCCAATATTTTCACCTGGTACAGCTCGCTTGGTAGAATGTACTAACCATTTATTACCTAAGGCATCTGTACAACGAATTTCATAATGAACCCCTCTGAATAATTGTGTATCTACTTTAACCTTCAATTGTCCCTTTTCTGGGCTTGTCAAAACTAAATCTTCAGGTCTGATCACAACTTCAACTGGTTCGTTAGGCTTCATTCCTCCGTCAACACAAGGAAATTGTTGACCAGCAAACTCTACCAACTCATCTTTAATCATTATTCCATTTACAATGTTAGATTCTCCAATAAAATCTGCCACATAATGATTAATTGGTTCATCATAAATGTCTACTGGCGTTCCACTTTGAACAATATTACCATTATTTAAAACAAAGATTTCATCACTCATCGCCAAAGCTTCTTCTTGATCATGAGTAATAAAAATAAATGTTATTCCTAGTTTCTTTTGTAATGAACGTAATTCATATTGCATTTCTGCTCTTAACTTTTGATCCAAAGCTGAAAGCGGCTCATCTAACAAGAGAACCTTAGGATCCAATACGATCGCTCTTGCAATTGCAACACGTTGTCTTTGCCCACCTGACATTTCAGATATAGCTCGATCTTCATAACCATCTAAACGTACCATGCGCAAGGCCTCAGTAACCTTTTCCTTAATTTTATCAGCTGGAACTTTCTTTATTTTCAATCCGAATGCAATATTATCGTACACATTCAAGTGTTGAAATAATGCATAGTCTTGGAATACTGTATTAACTTGTCTCTTGTTAGCTGGTACATCATTTATTCGTTTACCATCAAAATAAACGTCTCCTGAGGTAGCATCAGACAAACCTGCAATAATATTTAAAATCGTAGTTTTACCACACCCTGAGGGACCCAACAGCGTATAGAATTTACCCTCTTCTATATCAAAACTTACATCTTTCAGTACTTGAACATCGTCATCATAACTTTTAACAACATGTTTAAATGAAATTAATGGCTGCTTCAACTTTTTCACCTCGTTATCTTTTATTGTCTTCAAAAGATAAATTGTAGCACACTTTTATATACAAAAAAAGAGAAGTGCAAGCCCTTTACACTTCTCTTCTAAAATATATATTTACTTATTCTACATTAAGAAATATTGAGCACCTGCTGCAAGTAATCCACCTGCTAGTGGTCCGAACATTGGAACCCAAGCATAACCCCAGTTTGAATCACCTTTATTAGGTACTGGTAATACTGAGTAAGCAAATCTTGGAGCCCAGTCACGAGCTGGATTCAAGGCAAATCCTGTTGTTCCACCTAAAGCTTGACCAACTACCATGATTAGTAAACCAACAATCAATGGCTTCAATCCTTTTGTAAAGTCTCCTAAGTTTAATAATGTTAGGATGAATACAAAAGTTGCGATTGTTTCACTTAAGAAATTGTATAAGCCATTGTTAATAGCAGGACCTGTTGCAAAAATTCCTACTACATTACCGTCATCAGCGTCTTTTGCGTTCTTAAATTGTGCTCCGTATTGGATGATGACTAAAACAGCACCAACAAAAGCTCCTAAGAATTGACCTAATAAGTATGGCAATACTTGATCCCATGGGAAGAATCCAAAGATTGCGAATGGGATTGTAACTGCAGGATTTAAATGTCCTTGAGAACCAAAGCTACCAGCTACATAAACACCAAATGTTACAGCCATACCCCAAGCAATTGTGATGAATAGCCAACCTGAATTACGTGCATATGATGTTTTGAGGTTAACACCAGCACCCGTGCCCACACCTAGTACGATTAGAACCATTGTCCCTAAAAATTCTCCTAAAAACCCGTTCACACAAATCACCTCTATAATTTAGTTTTATCAGCTGTTTACTTCAAGTATGCTAAGCTTGATTCTGCAATAGTTTCATCTAATTGCTTAGCTGCAGCTGCTTTTTCTTCTTCATTCCATTCCATGATGCGTGCCATTTCATCAACAAAGGCATCTTTCTTCATCATTAATTCATCTTTATGGAAGAGAACATAGTTTGTACGACGTAATAAGAAGTCTACTAAATTCAAGGTCATTTCTTCATTTACAGAGTAATGTAAGCTCAATGTGTCAGCTAAAGTTAAACCTGGAGCTGCTTCTACATCGTCTGCGTAAGAAATTACACGACTTGTGTTTGAACCAAAGCGATTTGCCAAGTCAGCAGCATCTGCAGCTGGCATACCTTTGTCCATCGCAATCTTTTGATAGAATTTCATTGTTTCATCAACATTTGTAGGATCGAAATGTCCACCTGAAACTTGTAATTTCTTAGAATCAACTTCACGTACATCTTTATTAAATAATTCTTTGAATAACTTACGGATTAATTCCATTGCTCCAGCTGCCATCTTACGATAGTCAGTAATCTTACCACCAGAAAGTGTGATTAAACCATCATCACCTACTTTAAGTGAAGAACCACGAGATACTTGTGATGGGCTTAGAGTCTTTTCTGCTGAAGCTGTCTTCAAGCTGCTGATTGATTTTTCAACTTCGCTACGACTTGCTTCATCTTTGCTGTATGCCACAGCTGTCTTAATTAAGTTTTCGAAACTTTCATCTGATACTTTACCAGTGTTAGATCCACCACCGTTATAGTCAGAACTTCCATTACCAGATAGAAGTGGTCTTAAACCTGCCCAGCTTGCTTCGATATCATTAATTGTAATTTCAGCTTCTGGGTATCTGTTGTTGATAGCTTTTAATAAGTAATCTACATCAGCTTGCTCAACTCTTGGATGCTTGTAATCACCAGTGTAGTCTGTGTCTGTTGTACCAAAGTATGTTTTGTTTTCACGTGGAACAACGAAAATCATACGACCGTCACCAATTCCAGAATCAAAATATGTTGGTTGAGGAACTCTTAGACGTGAGCTATCTACAACTAAATGCACACCCTTAGTTGGACGAATTACTTCGCCTTCACCATTCTTATCATCTAAGCCTAATGTCTTAGTTACCCATGGACCTGTAGTATTAATTACCATCTTAGCTTTGATTTCAAATTCTTCATCTGTTAATAAGTCTTTAGCTTTTACACCATTAATACGCCCATTATCATCATGAAGGACACCTACAACCTTAACGTGACTAGCCATTAAGCCACCTAATTCGTCAGCTTCTTTAATATTTTCAATAACTAAACGAGCATCGTTATTTACATAATCAAGGTAAACACCTGCACCTAATAACTTATCGCTCTTCAAGTTTGGTTCGCGTTGCAATACTTCTTCACGAGAAATTGTGTAGTTAGCATATTGTGTGCCTGTTACTCCAGCTAAACGGTCATATAAGTCCATCGCAATCTTAACACTGAACATGTCGAATGTTGAACTTGGATCGTCATAAATAGGTAATAACATTGGGAAAGGTCTTGGAATATGTGGAGCAATTCCTTGAACAACTGCACGTTCTTGTACAGTATCTGCAACAACACCTACATCAAATGTCTTTAGGTATCTGATACCACCATGAACTAATTTTGTAGAACGAGAACTTGTTCCTTCAGCAAAGTCTTGCATTTCAACTAAACCAGTCTTCAAACCGGAAGCTGTAGCTTGGAGGGCAACACCTGCACCTGTAATTCCCCCACCAATTACTAACAAATCTAATTCTTCATTCTTTAATTTATCAACTGTGTTTTTACGTGTTTTAATTGAAAATGTCATTGTATCTTCCTCCTAAAGATTTTCGTTTATTTTATGTTTGAATATACGTGTTGCTTCTACTGCGTTCTTCCATCCAGCATATAGATATTCTCTAGCATCATCGGACATTTCTGGTTCAAATCTACGACCAACTGTAAATAATTCTTTCAATTCATCTGTGTCTTTCCAGAAACCAACTGCCAATCCAGCTAAGAAAGCTACACCTAGAGCTGTTGTTTCTAAGTTTCCAGCTCTTTCAACTGACTTATTAAGCAAATCAGATTGGAATTGTAACAAGTAGTTATTCATAGCAGCTCCACCGTCAACACGAAGGACTGGAATCTTAATACCTGTATCTTTTTCCATCGTATCTAATACATCTCTTGTTTGGTAAGCAAGTGATTGTAAAGTAGCTTTAATAAAGTCATTCTTAGTTGTACCACGTGTTAATCCGAACACTGCCCCACGAGCATCACTATCCCAGTAAGGAGCACCTAAACCTGTAAAGGCTGGAACAACGTAAACTTCATTATGGTTAGTTGATTCATTAGCTGCTCTTTCTGATTCAGGAGCTGATTCAATAATTTCCATACTATCTCTTAACCATTGAAGTGCTGAACCAGATACAAATACTGAACCTTCTAAAGCAAAATTAATCTTGCCATCGATAGAATATCCAATAGTTGTTAACAAGTTATTCTTAGAAAGAACTGGTTTATTACCTGTATTCATTACGATAAATGAACCTGTACCATAAGTATTCTTAACTGTTCCATCTTCTAAAGCTAATTGACCGAATAAAGCAGATTGTTGGTCACCAGCCATACCAGAAATAGGAACTTGACTACCAAAGAAGTGGTATGCTGCAGTTTGACCATAGATTTCAGAATTTCCTTTAACTTCTGGTAATAGAGCTTCAGGAATATTCAATAATTCTAAAATTTCTTTATCCCATTTCAAATCATGAATGTTGAACAACATTGTACGACTAGCATTAGAATAATCTGTTACGTGAACTTTACCACCTGTTAATTTCCATGTAAGCCATGTATCAATCGTACCGAATAATAACTCGCCTTTTTCAGCACGTTCTTGAGCACCTTCTACATGATCTAAGATCCAACGAATCTTTGTTGCTGAGAAGTAGGCATCAATGATTAAACCTGTCTTTTCATGAATAGTATCAGAATAACCTTCATCAATTAATTTTTGTGCAATGTCACTTGTTTGTCTTGATTGCCAAACAATAGCGTTATAAATTGGTAATCCTGTTTCTTTGTCCCAAATAATAGTTGTTTCACGTTGGTTAGTAATACCAATACCTGCAATTTGTTTTGGTTGTATCCCTGAGCTAATAAAAGAATTAGCTATTGTTGATAATACTGCGTTCCAAATTTCATTAGCGTCATGTTCTACCCAACCTGGTTGAGGGAAATATTGACGAAATTCTTTTTGTCCTTCAGCAACTTTATTTCCTTTTTTATCGAAGATAATCGCACGTGTACTTGTAGTACCTTCGTCGATAGCCATAATATATTTATCTGACATCATTGGACCTCCTTATGTACCTCTTTTAAGAAAACGTTTTCTTTAATTTACGAGATAATAATATCATGCAAAATATTGTTTTTCAACATATAAAATAATTATCCCAAAATTCACAAAGATCTTTATGTCGTTTATGAAAACGCTTATTTAACAATAAGTTTGATTGTGAATAAGATATTTTTTCATAATCTAATCATTTTTACTCAATATGTGCATGTCGTGAAAAACCAATTCTACCAATACTTTCAAGATACTGTTGCACATGTTGAGAAAATTAAGTTAAGAATATTACATTTGTGTTACAAAATATAATTTCGTATATTTAATCCATAAAAAAATCAGCGAACCAAATTTAATCAAAAATTTGATTCGCTGACTTCAAACTATTATTAATTATTTAACTAAACAAATTGTTTAGCATCATCCACTGGACTAAGATAAACATAATTCAAATTTGTTCTTTTACCAATTCTAGCCAATTCCTTGATAATATCCTTTTGTTCTGGTGTCAAATATAAGTCTTTTTTCACAGCATTCACTTGTAGATAAAGTACCAATCTTCCTGTCCAAGCCAATGGATGACTACTCGTTTTATACTTTTCATTTACATTTGCTAGAACTTGACGAATTTCTTCTACACCTTTGCGATTATCATTTTCAAAACTGTCATATAACTCTACAACTAATCTTTGTAATTCTTGTACTTTTTCCATATTTTATCACTCCGTACTTAAATCTAGCTCTAACTTCACTACTATTTTCAAGTAGGACAATGATAATTACTGATAGTTTTGTGCACTTTTCTATCTTTTTTTCTCGAGAAATCATTATCTTTCTTCCTACAAGTCTACTGTATCATACGTCAAAGTAATATTTAACCCTTTTAGCCTCATGCTTTCTAAACATATCAGCATTTGAAAGTATATCATGATTATAATACTGACTAAGGTGTTGCTCTTTTGCTATCACTCAGTAATTACTTTATTTAAAATCCGAAATACCTGCTAATAAAAAAGTATGCTCAGTTTCCTAAACATACTTTTTAATACTCATTATTTCTCGTGAAATTCGCCTTCAATTACGTCGTCATTATCTTTGTCTGTTTTTTCTGGCATTATTACTGCTGCAATAATATAAAGGAATACTCCTGGGAAGAATCCAGTTACCATCATCAATGCAGCACCAATAATTCTAACTAGAGCCTTATCTGCTCCAAAATATTCTGCAAAACCACCTAATACACCAGTCAAAACTTTATCATTTGATTTAGTCAATTTTTTCATATTTGTCTCCTCCTTAATTAATTTACAGTAATATCGCCATCATTACTTATAATATCTAATACATTATCTGAGTTAGAATTCTTCTCTAAAACATTACCATTACTTGTTGTTTGTTCAAATAATCTTACGTCGCCATCATTACTTTGAACTCGATAGCCATCAACTGTTACACGAGAAACTAGTATGTCTCCGTCAGTATCATCTATCTTGTATCCACCTTGAATTTGTGTATTACTCATCTTAATGTCACCATCATTATTACGTAAGTTACCACCTTGAATAGACAAATTATTGTAATCCACATCTCCGTCAGTAATATTCATTGCAACTTGCATCAATGATCCACCATTTAAGCGTACATCTGTGTCATTTAAGTCTAACTTACCATTACTTAACACCGTATTGGTCATACTAATATCTGAATCACCTGCAGATAATTCTACATTTCCAAAATTAGCATCTCTTAAATCTAGTTTAGTATCATGAATAGATGCCTTAACTTGATCTGCTTCAATTCCTGTCATATTAACCTGTGATAATAGAGAATCAGATAATTTAAGATTTAGTTCATCTAATTTACTATCCTTTGGTAAAGTAATTATCATCTTATTTCGATCAGAATTTCGATAATAATCATCATACATGCTCATTCCATTAAATCTTATGCTATGACTACTTAAGCGTCCTTTAATTTGTAGTTGATTACCAGACTTCTTTACCGTTGGGGAGCTAGATTTTGCACCTTCGTATCTTACAGAATAGTTCTTTCCTTCTCTAAATTCCACATTAACATCTTTAACATCTATATCAAGTTTGTTAATGTCTTTATAGGTATGAGCTTGAGTAACTTTAGTACTATCTGCAATAACAGGTTTTAAATCTTCAAAAACAATACTTTTATTTCCTTTAAGCCCAAAGCCAATTGCTAATAAAATAGCGCCAATAATGGAAATTATAAAACCACTTATTATTGTCTTTTTCATAGCTATCTAACCCCCTTTTTGTTGAAACGTCTGTAAATATATCGAATGAAGTTCGCTACCATTTTTACAACTGTTATTATTATCAAGTAAATTATTGGTAGAATAACCATTAATGCTCCGATACCAATAATTCCTATTCCAAGATAAAATAGTCCCACTCCTAATTTTGTAAACAATAGGAATATTCCTACATATAAACTAGTTAAGGTTATAAAGATAGCTGCTCCAGCTAAGGCAATAATTGTTACTGCTACT
Organism: Ligilactobacillus sp. MP3; assembly: GCF_024436335.1. NCBI lineage: Bacteria > Bacillati > Bacillota > Bacilli > Lactobacillales > Lactobacillaceae > Ligilactobacillus > Ligilactobacillus sp. MP3. The sequence continues at coordinate 35,432 of NZ_JANFQI010000009.1, read as the reverse complement.
GCAAAAGCTACACCAATTGCTGCTACTAAAACTCCTAGTAAGGCTACCCCTATAATTAAAGTTGCTGGTGTCGCAAGTAATGCCAAAATGATTAGCCAAGCAGTCTTGATATTTGTCTTAGGTAAAATGCCACCACTTTCCTTACCATCATCCTTCAATGAATAATCTGCTAGTATTCGTAGACTTAATTGTCTAGGTGTTCCAACTTTTTCTTCAATTTCTGCACGTGTTTGTACCCCTGCATCTTCTAAATATTCTGTGTAGAAATCCTCAATATCTTTGATCTCACTATCATCTAAATGTCTTAAATATTTTTTTAATTCTTGTAGATACTTTGTTATTTCTGAGTTCATTATTATTCCCCCTCTCTATTTTTTTCGAAAATTGAATCCAAACTAACTTTATAGTCACTCCACATTTTTTTAACTCTTCCTAAATGTTCTTCCCCACTATTTGTTATGCGATAATATCTACGATTTCTCCCTTGATATGATTGATCATATGTTTCTAATAAACCATTATTCTTTAACCTGCGTAATACTGGGTAGAGTGTTGATTCTGAAATTGAAATTGCTCTTTGCATATCCTGTGTCAATGAGTATCCATAATAATCTTGCTTATCTAAAAGTGCTAATACTAAACCATCTAGTAAATCAGAACTAACTTGAATTTTCATCATCATCCCTCACTTTCTTCTATATCTTATCTTCAACTATATTATACACCATATAATATTGTATTAACAACCATAATATGTCGTAAACTCAAAAATTTTTACACTAAAAAAAATCTACCAGAAAATTTCTGATAGATTTATAAATATTATGAAATATTTTTTGTATTTTAGGCCTCGACCCTATTAATTTAACATTCTTATGAAACTATGAACATTAAGAAAATGTAACGTAGATCAGTCTTAACCTAATTGATTTAACATCCTTCTGAAACAAATTAATTGATAAAAATTAAGTACATTATGGTCTTAACCTAATTGATTTAACATCCTTCTGAAACTATCTTTTTTATTAGATAAACCATATAAATGGTCTTAACCTAATTGATTTAACATCCTTCTGAAACTTTGCTATCAACCAATTGCATCAATTCAGCGGTCTTAACCTAATTGATTTAACATCCTTCTGAAACTGCTTTGTAGTACTTAGTAGAAACAAACATGGTCTTAACCTAATTGATTTAACATCCTTCTGAAACGTGTATCAAAGCCATTGAAAACAAAGCCCTGGTCTTAACCTAATTGATTTAACATCCTTCTGAAACAAGGTAGGTGGAACTGATGCAATACGAATTGGTCTTAACCTAATTGATTTAACATCCTTCTGAAACAGTTTGCTAGTCTAGTTATTAAGAAGTATCGGTCTTAACCTAATTGATTTAACATCCTTCTGAAACCTTAGTGTAAAGATCTATACAGTGCTGCAGGGTCTTAACCTAATTGATTTAACATCCTTCTGAAACCTAGTCATCAACTCCTGCCAGCCTAAAGTAGGTCTTAACCTAATTAATTTAACATCCTTCTGAAACGTGGGACAATTTTTTTATCATCTATAAACAGGTCTTAACCTAATTGATTTAACATCCTTCTGAAACTTTAGAAGATAATACATTTCTAGATAAAGAGGTCTTAACCTAATTGATTTAACATCCTTCTGAAACAAGATTAAGTAAGTTTTATAAACCCTAATTGGTCTTAACCTAATTGATTTAACATCCTTCTGAAACATGACATTAGCTAACTCCTCCTTGCTTGTTGGTCTTAACCTAATTGATTTAACATCCTTCTGAAACTTCATCAGTTTCATGTTCTTTTGCTTCATCGGTCTTAACCTAATTGATTTAACATCCTTCTGAAACTCTTCGTTGGTTGAAATCCACCATCTTCTTGGTCTTAACCTAATTGATTTAACATCCTTCTGAAACAAGTTTTAAAAATTAAAATACAAGCTGCAGGGTCTTAACCTAATTGATTTAACATCCTTCTGAAACCGTTATTTTATAATCAAAATTTAACGATTCGTTAGTACCAATCAATATAATCCTCATCAATATAGTAATTATCACAGTTTTCAAAGAATCTCTGACCATTCTTTTCTGTGAATTCAATTATAAACATTGATGAATTAGTCGTCTTAACAAGACTTACAAGTTCTTGAAATTCTCCTTCTGTAAGATAATGCGCGACGTTGGTTAGACCTATAATTCTTTTTCTATTTAATTCCACATGTAATTTAACATCTGAAGATATTCTATCATATGCATTTTTCCATAGCAATGCCTCTGTATGTACCTGACAGTACTTGAATAGTCTTGTCAAATCATTGTCATAATCTACTTGTAAGGGTATATCAATTTTATACAAAACTTCTCGAATCCGATCATACAAACTATTTACTGATTTTAGTATTGCCTGTCTTTCATCGTCTGTAAGATTTTCGATAATCTTCTTAATCAATACGTTCATATATTTTTTACCAATTCGGTCTGTTAACATTACGTCTCCATCCCAATCAATACTCGTACTTATATCTTTTCGATTATATTTATCGTCACTTAATTGAATATTACTTCCGCACCCATTTAAAAAAGTGTCAATAAATTCTTTATATACATTCACGTTATTCGTTCCCAACACTGTAATTTTCCCAGTATTTATGTCAATATTTTTATGACCAGTATAATATAACTTCATAAAATAATTGTCCTCTCTGCACTATTTCTAACTTCTTTTATCTTTTTACCTAATAAAAAATGCATGTCATTATATTGTTTTTCAGTCAGTATTAAAGATTGAACCACACCTTTAGAGGGTAAGAACGATTCTATGCGTTTTTCTGTAAATTCTGCTGATTTCTTATTTACACAAACTCTTACATAAACAGAATATTGAATCATAATAAATCCTTCATTTATTAAATTCTTTCTAAACTTTCTATATTCTTTTCTTTCCTCACTTGTTTCTACTGGTAAATCAAACATTATCATTAATCGCATTATTCGGTACCTCATTCGTAAATTCTACCTCCATATCAAATTCAACAGTTTCTTGATTTAAGTATTCAATTACATCTCTTATATACCTAGCAATTGCATTTTTTAACAGCATTTGTTTTTTATTGTATTTAATTTCTAAATTCAATAAATCAACCAATCCATATTTAATGTCTGGTGTAAAATCTAAGAAATTCTTATCTGCTAACCAATAGTCTACAACCGGTCTAAACGGTTCCATTAAATCTGATCCAAAATTAAACATATTTTCTTGACTTTGATGATGGATCCCTAAATATGTTACATATCCTGCAGAAACAATTTCTTTATTTACAGCTGACAATAAAATTGAATATCCATAGTTTAATGCTGCATTCATAGGTGTGAAATCTTTTCTACTGTATTTTTTGCCAAATAGCTTTTCAAAATATTTTCTTGCTACTACAGCTTCCCGATTGGTCATATCGTTTATTTCTAACTTATCTAATTCATTTTTCAAATCCTGACAATCTATTTGATAATTTTTAAGAACCTTTATTCGATTAATAATTTTACTTCTAACAATTTTTGTCCACAAAATTTCCTTTACATGGTCATTCCATTCGTATTGCTGTAAATATGTACCTAACGATCTATTATTAGGATAATAATTTACTGTTTCAGTCACAGGTTCGTTTTTGTTATCTGTGAAAATTACTTTGATTCCAGATTCTGCTAACTTACTTACTAACGCACTAGTAATAACTGCTTGAGTAGTTGAAATAAGTAATATATCCATATCTACTAGCGGTATTTGATTAATCCCATCCTTATTTTGGACTATCATCGCATTATTAGAATACGATAACTTAGAATGTTGGGTGATAATTACATTTCTGAATCCCATAAATCTTCACTTGCCTTTCTACTATCAATTGTTTTATAATATACTCGTAGGTTTTAACCTCATTGATTTAACATTCTGAGTTGAAATCAAACAAAGCTTTTATAGCTGAGTTTTTCTTTTTGATCCATATAATTATGGACAATACATAAAAAGGAGTCATTTGACTCCTTTTTATTTTTTATTTCTAAAAAGAATTACTCTAAATCTTTCACTCTAACAACTCTTGAAAAAATTCCTGTTGGTGATTGATATATTAATTTAGCTTCTGGCGATAATTTTATACCACCTATTACTTGCATTTGACCTAGCTTGGTTTTTATTCCTAAAACCTTTAAGTCTGTTATCATTGCATTAGCGTGTAACCCAATTAAAATTCTGTTCAACACTTCAAATTTTCCAACTTGCTTTAGTTTATTGCCTTCATATACATTGTGGATAGGTAATTTCTTAAACATTTCCAATCCTTCATTTAACCTTTGTCTAAATTTATTAATATCATATAATTCAAAATACTTGTTAACAACTGATAATATTTCTTCATATACATCTACTAATTCTTTGTCTGTTACTTTTGCTTCTTTATCTTTTTCCTTAGCTAGAATCTTTAACGCACGTTCTGACAAATGCAGTTGCATCGCATTATACTTATATTCGGAACTTCCTAAGGTATATTTTTGACCTCCATCTATGATCAGTTGTCCATAGTAAACTTTGTCTAAAATAACTTCAAAATTTTGTTCCGCTTTAGATAAACTTGCTTTTGCTATTTTTTTCAATAATATTTTCTTTTCATCAGTATCATTTAATCTATCTAATTCATCAGTCCAAAGTCTAGGTACACCTACAAATTTATATATTACTCCCTTCTTCTTTTGAATCTTAACAAGCATCATATAACCACTTATCTTTCCTTTATAACCTCCATAAATATTTGTTGGTTTATCTTTCTTTATTGGAATCAAGTTAACCGTCTTAGCATTATATTTAGTTTGATCGTAAAACGCACCGTTTTTAGTAGTTACTTCTTTCGAAACTAACATATATTTGTAATCATTAATTTTTTGTATATAGGCTTTCATCTCTGGCACATTTAAAACAAATTCATTATTTACCTTATCATGTACATCTTCTGCTTCCTCATCTTCCAATTTCCATAAAAAGTTAAATTTATTTATATGTTTCAAGTAATTACTATCTAGTTTTTTAAAATCATCATATACAAAATAACTGCGTAATTTAGGATAGGTTTTATACAGATATTGTCCAATAAAGGTTGTTAAATACCCATCTATTGCATGATGGTAATCGTTAACTTCTCGATTTTTTATCAACTCATATTCTTTTCTTAAATCACTATTCAGTCTTGCTCTTACTTCAATGATTTTTGTATCACTATATTGTTTTTTCAATGTGTTAGCAACTAATTTTACTACTTGGCTTGTTTCTACTAATTGACGCTTAATAAAACCTTGTTTAACATACTTGTTTATACTATCTGTCTTAGTTAATAAGTTGTTATATTTTTGCTTAGTTATTAAGTCTTGTTCATAAAGTTTACGCCAAAAGTTCCCCATCTTCGCTGCATACAAATCTGCAGCTGTCTTATCTGACTTTTCTTTATTATTTACATCTTTACGAGTTAACACTCTATTATTAAGAGAATCATCTTTTATAAATGATTGTGGAAGAATATGATCAATATCATACTTTTGATGTAATTCATCAATATTTATTTTTTCACCAGTATACATATCCCTACCTAACTGCATAAAGTATAGATAGTACCTATCTCTTATATTATTGGCGTTACTATCTAATTCTGATTGTAACTTTTCTAATTCATATTCAGATATTAGTTTGTCTGCAATTTTCTCATAAATTTCAGATATTTTCTTATAACGAGTATTCGTTAATTTACTCTTTCGTTTTTCCCGGGTAAATTCAATAGCTATAGATGTTGGCTCACACTGCATCACCTTTTCAATATCTTCGACAACTTTCATTACTTGTCTAATGGCTTTTTTGTTCTGTGGAGATGTATATGCCTCATCTAATATATCTTCTAAGTTATATTTATTCGCATACTCACCGTTAATTTCAGCTAATTTTGCTTGAATACTTTCATCATTTACAATTTGCATAAAATTATTAGATGTATTCCATAATGCATCAATAATCCTTTCACCATTCTCATTAGTGATCTGTGTTAGTAATTTCTTTGATAATCTTCCCCATCCTTTGAAATGAATATTTGATAATTTCTTAATCTGCTCGTCAGTCAACCATGATATTTCACTTAATTTCTCTTTGTAGATATTACCATCTTCAAAAATAGTTGAATATTCAATAATTTTTTCTAAATCTTCATTTTTACTGTAATCATCTACTACATTTCCTAATATTGCTTTTAAATCAATATAACTTGACAGTGAAGAATTAAACTTTTTGTTGTCGGTTAGTCCAGTAATACTTTCTGCATCACAATTTAAAGAAGTAGCTAAATTTTTCTTCGTCACACTTTTTTCAGTCTTAAATAGTTTAAGATAAACATTCTGCTTTTGTTCAATATCTAATTTTTTTTCATTTACTTTGATATTGTTCAATTCATTAAGTACTTTAAATTTCTCGTATAACAAACTAGAAGCAGGCAATACATCTTCACCAATTATATATGTATCTTTGGAAGTCATGCGTTTAATAAAACGATTAGCAGATTCTGTTCTATCAACTAAATTTTCAAAATTCCATGGAGTTATTGTTCCTTTTGCTTTTCGAACCATCCACGCAAATTTTGTTTCTTTTTCGTTTTTATTAGACTCTGTCTTATCTACCAGTGGTCCAACATAGTATGGCACCCTAAAAGTAACTAGTTCATCTAATTTATATTTAGCAAACCTTCTATTCTTTTCTACAGGATTTTCTTCTGCTAACCATGGATAATACTTAGCTTGATTTTCAATAATTCTATCTAACTCTATTTGATGTAATTGATGAGGAATCACACCATTTTCACCGGTTCTTTGCTTAGGCATAAAATTACCTTCATCAATTAAAACTATAATTTTCTTAGCTGTGTCTGAATTATTGTCTTTAATAATCTTCTTTACAGTTTTATAGAAATTTTCCTGTGCATTAGCAGCTTTAGCTTTTTCATTATTAATATAATTACTGTAAGCATTCTTTAAGGTCTTTCTATCTTTTGTATTTAGAGTATTGATAAATTCCTTGTACATTTTTAAATGAACTTTGTGCATCTCATACTTTTCTATCATGGATTCAGATAATGTATATCCAGTCGGAACAATCATATTTAATTTGAACTTAAAGTAGATTTCTCTAGTCTTAGTTAGTAAATCCATTTGGTTATCATCTAGGGAATGTGATAATTCATTAAAAATGTCATCAATATTTTCATCATTAAACGTTATTTTTTTATTTTTATCACTCTCTATCAATGTTGAATCTTTAATCAATAATAAATCTTCAATATTAAATTTATATCCAAAAATAGCCTTAGAAAATGCAGTAACTATATTCTTTTTCTTCTTATCTTCTACTAATAGTTTCCCTACACTCTTTTGTTTATCAAGATTTCTAGTCTCTTCATCTAAGATTATTTTTTCTACATCTTCAAACTTTCCACTGTTAAGAATAGCAACACTTTCATCACCAATAATATCCTTATATAAACTGTTAACCTCTTCTAGAAGGAATCCAATCGATGTTCCACTATTTTTATAGTTTTTTGCAGGAACATTTTCTAAGAAATTGCCACGATACTTGACAATATGGTGAATTGCTAAATAGATTTCTCTTAAATCAAACTTCTCATCTTTTTTCATTAAATCTCTTCGCAAATGATAAATTGTTGGATACTTATCATAGAAATTTGAATCAGATACATCTGGGAATAATAATGAACCTAAATACTTCTTATTACTGTCTTTTGGAGAAAGATTTGAAGACTTTAATCTAGCAAAAAAATACTCATCTACTTCTGCCATGTACGGATCAAAAATTTCTTCTAATAGTTTCAATCGCCATTTTCTTCTATTAAGTCGTCTTCTTTGAGTTCTGAAACCTCGACGTTCTGCGGCGGTATTTCCTTCCTTAAACAAACGAGTTCCTATTAAATTCTTTCCTTTTTTTCTCTTAATTTTGAAATCATCGCCTATTACTGCCCATCCTATAGATGAAGTCCCTATATCTAATCCGATGTGATATCTTTCCATATCCTCCATGCCTCCCTCTGAAAAATTACACTACAATTATACAATAGTTTTTATCAAATTTTTCAAATATATAGTAAATAATTTTAGGTATGGATTTACTCTGATTGAAATGGCTATTGTTTTGTTTATCCAAAACAAAAAGGCATGCAGATCATATCCACATACCCTTTAAACTATTCTTTATTTTTTACCAATTTATATTGTGCAACTAATGCTTTAGCATTTCCGCCATGGCCGAATTCTCTGAACTCATTGTCACTTTCATTTTCCCATTCGACATAATCTTCTTGATCTTCCCAGATATTAATCATCAAGAATTCATAGTCTTTTCTCTCATCATGACCAACAAGTGTAGATTTTAAACCAACCGGACGATTGAATGAATCATCCCACTTATCTAAATGAGCATTGAAAATTTTTTGTTGCTCCGTATCTAAAGTTATATATCTAAATTCAAAATATCCATCCCATTCTTTAAGATTAATTGTGTGATAAATTTGATACTCTAATTGACTATGAAAAATACTTTCTTTGTTTGAAACATCTAATAACGCAAACTTTTCTGAATCAGTTACAGATTCTAATAGTACCATTTGACGATCTTTATTGTTTTCAATAATTTCTTGTAGTTGTTTTTCAGGTCCAAAAGTTAAATTTAGATTTTTTAGCATAGTATTACTTCCTTCCAACCTTCTATCAAACTCTTTCAATCTAAGTATAACACCAAATTTGACCAAAAAAATAGCCTGACATTTTTGTCAGACTATTATTTATTTTTAATTTCAGATACTAATTTCTGTAAGTCTTTTACTACTCGTTCCTCAAACCATGGATTTTTCTTTAACCAAATTAAATTCCTAGGTGAAGGATGTACCAAAGGAAAGTACTCTGGCAGATACGTTTGATAATCTTTTACAATATCAGTCAATTTAGCACTACTTTTTAGATTCAAATATTTCTTAACAGCGTAGCTACCTACCAAAATAGTTAATTCAATATTTGGCATTAACTTTCTTAACTTTGGATGCCACTTTGCTGCAAAATTCTTTCGTGGTGGCAAATCTCCACCCTTACCTTTTCCTGGAAAATAAAAATCCATTGGCATAATCGCAAACAAACCTGAATTATAAAATTCATCGCGAGACACATCTAACCATGTCCTCAACCTATCTCCACTCAAATCATTCCAGACCATATGCGTATCTTGAGCTTTTTGTCCAGGTGCTTGACCCACTATTAATATTTTGGCCTTAGGGTTAGCATAATATAAAGGTTCAATCCCCTTTTCAGTGTATTCTTGATTTTGAGGATCTAGCTTTATCTCTTCAAAAATCCTTTGAAATTCATCAGACATTTTAATCATCTCATTTCACAACTTTTGGATTATGCAATGCTCGAACTCGGATAACTTCAGGAATTTCTAGTAACTCTTTCTTTAGTTCTTTGAGCTTTTCTTCTGAAATATCCGCAGCATCAATCATTGTATAAGCAATTTTACCACGTGAACGGTTAATCATGTTATCAATATTTATTTCTTCTTTAGCCAAAATAGTAGTAATTCTACCCACCATATTAGGAACATTTTGGTGAATAAGAGTTAGACGCAATGGAGCATCGAATGCCATTTCTACATTTGGCAAGTTAACGGAATTAACAATATCTCCAGTTTCAAGATACTTTCTCAAAGTATTAGCAGCCATCTTAGCTCCATTAACTTCTGCTTCTTCTGTTGTTCCACCTAAATGAGGAGTTACAATTATTTGTTTGTGATTTAAAATTTTCTCAGAACTGAAGTCTGTGATAAATAAACGTAATTTTTTAGCATTAAGTGCCTTGATTACTGCATCTTCATCCACAATTCCCCAGCGTGAATAATTGAGTAATACTGCCGTATCTTTCATCACATTAATCTCATCTTCACCAATGATATTTCTATTTTTATCAGTGTAAGGAATATGAATAGTAATAAAATCACTTTGTTCTAGCAATTCTTCCAAACTTTCAGCTCTAGGAATATCATTGGAAAGTTGCCATGCTTTTTCAACAGAAATATATGGGTCATATCCAATTACTTTCATCCCCAAATCCATACATGCCTTAGCCACACGTGAACCAATATTACCTAAACCGATTATCCCTATTTTCTTTCCATATAACTCAGTTCCAGCAAAATGATTTTTACCTTTTTCTGTTTGTAAAGAAACATCTGCCCCAGCTAATTTTTGGGCCCATTTTACAGATGCAAAAACTGGTCTAACAGATAGTAATAGCATTGTTATAATAAGTTCCTTAACCGCATTTGCGTTTGAACCTGGAGTATTAAAAACTACAGTTCCTTGTGAAGTTGCTTTCTCTAAAGGAATATTATTTACTCCTGCTCCAGCTCGAGCAATCGCTAAAACACTAGTTCCAAAAGGTGTTTTATGCATATCTTGGCTTCTAATCAACAAAGCATCAGGTTTAGTACTTTTATTCACCGTGTACATATCTGCTGGTAATTCATCTAGTCCTTCTTGTGCAATTACGTTATAAGTTTTTATATCTTTCATAATTATATTATTCCCCTTTATTTTTTAACTCAAATTCCTTCATAAAATCTACCAATACTTTTACACCTTCTAGTTCAAAAGCATTGTATAAACTAGCTCTCATTCCACCTACTAAACGGTGTCCTTTTAAATTCAATAGTCCTGCTGATGTGGCTTCTGCTATAAATTTTTCATCTAACTGCTTATTGCCAGTCACAAAAGGAATATTTGTTAATGAACGATCTTCTCTTTTTACTGGAGAACTAAATAACGTAGAATTATCTAAATATTCATATAGTAATTGTGATTTTTCTTCATTTAGAGCTTGCATCGCTGCTACTCCACCCTGTTCTTTTAACCATTCAAATACCAATCCTGCCATATAAATCGCAAAAACTGGTGGTGTATTCAAAGCTGATTGCTTATCAGCTTGCTTCTTGTAATCTAACATTGAAGGTAAATTGTTTACTTTCCCAATTAAATCACGTTTTACAATCACCACTGTTAGTCCTGCAATACCAATATTCTTTTGAGCACCAGCGTAAATTAATCCAAAATCATCTACATTATATTTTTGTCCTAAAATATTAGACGACATGTCTGCTACAACAGTTTGTCCGGCAAGTCCAGAAGGTAATTTTCGATACATTGTTCCTTCAATTGTATTATTAGTAGTTAAATGAACATAATCATAATTTTTGTTCTCCAATTCAACTTGATGCACTAACTCAGTGTAGTTACTATCTTTAGAACTTGCAACAACATCTACATCAAATTTATGTAATAATTCTGCTTCTTGATACGCTCTTTGAGACCAATGTCCTGTATCTATATATCCGATTCTTCGATAATTATTAGCTAAATTTAGTGGAACTGCCGTAAATTGTAAAGTTGCTCCACCTTGTTGAAATAAAATATCATAATCATCTGGAATTTCCATTAAATATCTCAAATCTTCTTCTGCTTTTTGAAACATTTCTGTGTAAAGTGAAGATCGATGACTTATCTCCATTACACTCATTTGACTACCTTTAAAAGAAGTTAGTTCATCTTGTGCCTTTTTTATAACTTCTTTTGGTAACACAGCTGGACCAGCTGAAAAGTTGTATACTTTCGTCATTTCCTTCACCTTCCAAAATAAAAATTCAGTAACAATATGATATTCATTATTATATAATATAAAAATATTTCTAATAATAATCTAATATTACTACTTTAAAAATTATCGTAATTTCAAATAATTGTCAATTATTTTCTTAATAATATTCGCTACTTCCTGTAATACTTAACTCCTCACTATCATAATTTAACTTTTATGTAACATTTATGTAATTTAAAACTTCAAAAATGAGTTATTTAGAATTAGGGTTCATTGTCCTATCTAGCTATATTCTTATTATTTATTTGGCACACAATTATTACGAGATTTTACATAAATGTAATATATTTATATAGTTACTTGCAATAAAAAAGGGGTACAATGTAGATGTTAAAATAATTTACTATAATCTTCAGGGATTACATTAAGGAGTGACTTACTTGAAAAAAACAGCACAGAAGTTATTAGTAGGTACAGTCGGTGCTGCAGGAGTACTTCTGGCATCAAGTACTGCCGCTAATGCCGATTCAACTACTACACATAAAGTTAAGCAAAATGAAACAGTTTGGGCCTTATCCAAGAAGTATGGTGTTTCTATTCAATCTATTGAAAAGTTAAACCGTATTAACAGCAATCATTTAATTATTACAGGTCAAACTTTACAAATTCCTTCAAAGGATGGCTCTCAAACTGTAAATAAAAATGATAATAAATCTACTTATACCATCAAGAGTGGTGATACATTATGGAGAATTGCCCAAAATAATCACATTTCTCTTGATGAGTTGTTATCTTTGAACAACTTGAATGCTAGTGACATTATCCATCCTGGACAAGTTATTAAGTTAACTTCAGCTGCTGCTACAAGCACATCAAGTACTCAACAACAAGCACAAGATAAAGCAGCTGTTACTACTCCAGCAACTGATAATCAAAGTAGTCAAGCACAAGCTACTTCTGCTTCCAGCAGTTCACAAGCCGTTTCAACAGCTCAAAGTAGCTCTGCTACAACAACAGCTACTAGTTCTTCTGTAACTACTCCAGCTGCTTCACAAGCTACTACTACAAGTTCAAGCAGTTCTGTTGCTCAACAACCTGCTGCTAGCTCTAGTTCTGCAGTTCAACAAAGTTCTTCACAGGTAACTACTCAAAGTAGTTCTGAAGTAAAAGATGACAATGCACAAAAAGTACAATACACAGCTAAAGCTGGTGACTCGTTGTACTCTATTGCTCAAAGTTTTGGAGTTTCAATTGATTCTCTTCGTTCAAATAATAATCTTGGTGCCACATTATTACCAGGACAAACATTAACAATTGTTAACCCTACAAAGACACCTAGCCAAGAAGAAAGTTCTTCTTCTTCTAATAGTGTTGCTACAAACAATACTGCAGCTACTAATTCAGTTGCTCAAAGTAGTTCACAACAATCTGTTGCAAATAATTCTGTTGCCCAAACAAGCAGCAGTCAACAACAAACCGTAACTACTCCAGCAGCATCAAGTAGTTCTGCTGCTAGCTCCAGTTCTGTTGCTCAAACAAACAATACTCAACAAGCAACTACAACTAATACTGCAGCTACAAACAACAACGCTACAGCAGTTAATACTTCTAACGTAACTACAACAACTAATACTGGTTCTGCTTCAGCTAGTTCAATCATTAGTTACGCACAATCATTCATTGGTGTTCCTTACGTTTGGGGTGGATCTACACCATCTGGTTTTGACTGCTCTGGCTTAGTACAATACGTATACGCACACTATGGTGTTAACTTACCTCGTGTAACAACAGCTCAAGAAAATACTGGTACAGTTATCCCTGTATCTGCTGCTCAACCAGGAGATCTATACTTCTGGGGTGCTAAAGGTTCTTCCTACCACGTTGCAATCGCAACTGGTGGTGGTAGCTTTATCCATGCTCCAGAACCTGGTGAAAGTGTAAAAGTTGGTAGCACTCAATACTTCCAACCATCTTTCGCAGTTCGTGTGCTTCAATAGAATACTTACCACAAGACTTAGGAGTCTAGATCCTAAGTCTTTTTATATAGTAAAAAAATGGGCTGATATGCACTATATACATATCAGTCCATTTCTATTTTTTAATCTAAATCTGTACCATTTGATTCAATAACTTTTTTGTACCAATAGAATGAGTCTTTCTTTAAACGTTCTAAACTTCCATTTCCTTCGTCATCACAATCTACATAAAAAACAAAGACTGATAATTTTACCAGTCTTTGTCTTATTATTAAGCTTTCTTCTTCAAGATCATTTTACCCAAATTCTTAAATCTATGTTTGAGAATAAATCCCATACTTGGTGCTTTTCTCAAACTTTCACGTGGAATTCTAGCTTTAATAGCTCTTAAAGTTTGGCGACTATTTCTAGCAGAGAATCTAAAAGTACCATTGCTTTTTGTCCTAATTTCAAAACGTGGAATATATTTTCCACCAAAATAAACATCTGCTACTATATAAGTTATTTCATCTCATGGAATTTGGATATAATCTTGTAACTTTGTTTCGTTGTAAAATTCAAAGGCGTTGTCACCAACCATAATATTTCCGTAAAAAGGACCATTACGATACCATGTACCTTTGCAAGACATATCCATTTTTGTGTTTAGTGACTTAACCATTTAAATCTCAACCTTTCTTTTTATAGTAAACCAATTACATGGAATGCAATAGCTAATACGAAGATTCCAAGAATAATAACGATTGGGGAAACTTTACGCTTCAAAAGATACATACATAAGAATGTTAAACCTAAAGCTGCCAAACCTGGAACTAATTGATCTAAGTTATCTTGTAAAGTTGTAACTTTTGTTTCACTTAATGAACGACCAGCAGCATATTGTGTAAATGCTTCTTGCAATCCTTTTGCTCCTGCTGGATTTTTTCCCAGTCAATATAAGCACCCTTTTGTTGTTTAACAACAAATGAAAAACGCAATATTGAAGAAGAGCTAAGAATGGCTGATCATGCTAATGTAGATGTTCAACAAAAGCTCTTCACTTACTCTCAAGGAGCATCAAGTGTCATGAAAAGTAAAGACATTACTGAGAATTTACAAAAGGAAAATAATGCTGACAATGCTTTAACCGAGGAAAAATTTGCAAGTATTATGGCAAAGTCACAAAAATATCCTGAATTCAAAAATTATAATAATGTCATGCAGACAGCTGATTATTTAATTAATAATGCCCTTGAAAATGGTAACGTTGAAGTGCAATTATCAAATATTCAAAATCAAATTCAAGAAGAATTAGCTAAGTAGTCAAAATTCTCTTTTTTAAGATAGGACCAATTTTCTAATTTATACAATGTAAACGATTGTTTGTATAAATTAGAAAATTGGTCCTATCTCTATATCATTCTTTTTAATTTTTAGGATATTTTATTTTTAGCTTTAACTTTTTTATTCGTGGATTTCCAATGGTGTGCCTGCTGGATCATTAAAAAATGTCATCGCCTTACCGTTAAAGGTATCATTACGAATTTGTTCACATTCTACCCCTTTGGCAGTTAATTCTTTAACAGTTTCTTCTACACTATCAACTCTAAAAGCTAGATGACGTAATCCTTTAGCTTCTGGATAGGTTGGTCGAACTGGAGCTCCTTCTTTGATAAAGATTTCTAATACCATTTCTCCGAATCCAACATTAAATAATATATCATCTTTTTCTGGCCTAACATGCTTATCTAACAAAGTAAAGCCTAGTTTGTCTACATAAAACTCTTTCATTTCTTCGAAATTTGTTCCAATAATCGCAATATGGTGAACCTTGCTAAAATCCATTATTCTTCACCTTCTATTTCTATTGAACACCCATCTTCATTTACTATTCCATATGCATGCTTATTTTCATCGTTGCATACTTTTCCCAAATCAATTTTGCCATAATGCTTATCTTTATCTGTTATCTCAACATCTTTAATAATTTCAACACCAAATCTTCGTAAAACTAATAACTGTTGTCTGCGCTCCTCTGCTTTTTCAATTGAAGCATTTAAAGTATATCCTTCATCTAAAAAATGTTTTATCAATCTTATATGACAATATTCATTAATTGTGAACTTTCTTTTATTTCCATCACCATCATTGATTGATTTTATATATCCTTTTTCCTCCCAATATCTTAATTGTCGAGAAGAAACACCGGTAGATTTGCTCATATCCCCTATTCCAATTTGGATATCATCCATCGCCTTTTTACCATCTGTATTTTGAAAAAACACAACTTTGCTCCTTTCTTTTGTCCATATATTATACATCAATTGTAACTTTTTTAACTCATTTGTCAACTTTCTTGACAAAAATAAAATTAGGGTGTAATATTTTCAAAGTTAAATTGTAAGCTATGAAAATATATTATTTAAGGAGGAAACAAAAATTGGCTGAAACACAAGCTACTGATATTTACGGAAAACCATATAACCGATCTTTACTAGTTCTCGTTTTAATGATTGGTTCTTTTTGTACTATTTTAAATGCTACTTTACTCGCAACTGCATTTCCAGCAATTATGAAATCATTTGACATCAGCACCGCAACGGTTGAATGGTTAACAACTGGTTTTATGTTAGTTAACGGGGTTATGATTCCTATCTCCGCATGGATGATTAACAAATTTAATACTCGTACAATGTACATTGGTGCTATGTCAACATTCTTTGTTGGTACTTTATTATCATTTATCGCCCCTAACTTTGCTACATTGTTAGCTGGACGTTTAATCCAAGGTTTGGGTGTTGGGGTATCTATGCCTCTTCTTCAAACAATCATGTTATCCATCTTCCCGCCTGAAAAACGTGGTGCCGCAATGGGTACTGTAGGGATTGCGATCGGTGTAGCTCCTGCGATTGGGCCTACTCTTTCCGGATGGATCGTTGATAACTTCTCATGGCGTGATTTATTTGGTATGATGCTTCCAATTGTTTTAGGTGTTATCATTCTTTCAATCTTCTTAATGAAAAATGTTATCCCTAACCGTGATCAAGATATCGATGTTATTTCTGCTATTACATCCATTATCGGTTTTGGTTCTATGCTTTATGGATTCTCCAAAGCTGGTAACGACGGTTGGACTGATCCACTTGTACTAGCATTTATTTTTGTTGGTATTATCTTCGTTATTTTATTTGGTTGGCGTCAGCTTAAGATGGAAGTACCATTCCTTGATATCTCTGTTTTCAAATATGGAGAATTTAGTCTTGCTGCCATCTTATCAAGTGTATCCAACCTTGCGATGATGGGAATTGAAATGATTTTACCATTATACATTCAAAATATTCGCGGAGAATCAGCTTTCCACTCTGGTTTAATTTTACTTCCAGGTGCGATGGCAATGGCCATTATGTCTCCAATTACTGGTCGTTTATTTGACCGCTACGGTGCTAGATATATGGCAATCACTGGTTTGACAATGTTGTCTCTAGGAACATTACCATTCCTTTTCCTAACTAGTCACACTTCTATTTTATATATCACTGTTTTCTATGCTGTGCGTATGTTCGGAATTGCAATGGTTATGATGCCTGTTACAACTTCTGGTATGAACGTCTTACCTTTCAAGCAAATTTCTGACGGTACTGCTGTAAACAATACTTTCCGTCAAGTTGTTAGTTCAATCGGTACTGCTATTTTAGTATCTGTATTAAGTACAACTACTAAGGATAATATGCCTGCTAAGTCCTTACTTCACGCAACACCTTTAGCTTATCGTGACAAGGCTATTGATGCTGTTTTAAGTGGTTATACAGCTGCATTTTTAGTAGCCGCAATCTTTGCAATTGTTGCCTTAGCTTTAGCATTCTTCCTCAAAAAAGGAAATCGTGCTCGTGAAGCTGCTATGTTAGGAGGTAAAAAATAATGAGCGTTATCTTACTAATTATTGCTTTAGTATTCTTCTTTATTTGTTCTGTAATTCCATTTAATAAATATCATGGAATTATTGCCTTCTTTTTCTTAGTAATTGCTACTTTGAGTGGTGTCTCAATTGTTGCTAATGATACTTACCACTACGGTATGAAAGTAAAAACTACTACTACTCGTTATCAATTAGTTTCAGCTTCAGATAAGATGAACGTACTTTTATACCAACCACTTGGAAATGGTTCTGAAAAAGTTTATCTTTACAAAACTTCGTCCAAACAAGAGACAAAGCCTATGAAAACAAAGGATTCTAGTGCTAAGTACGTTATTACAAGCGATAAACCGAATGTAACAGTTACTGAAAAACGCTATGTTTATAAAGATGGATTATCCAAATTCTTCTTCGGTATCCTTCACAATAATAACGAATTGAAACATCGCTACTACACTTTCAACATCAATCGTGATTGGAATGTATTAACAGCTAAACAAGCTAAAGAATTAGATAAGTTAGTGAAAAAGAATCAGGCTGCATTGAAATCTCAAGTAGAAACTACAGTTAAGGCTAAAGTTGCTGCTGCAATGCAAGCCAATCCTCAAATGTCAACAGAACAACAAAAAGAATTAATCCAACAAGCTCAAAATGAAGCTACTCAAGCTGCAATGCAAAAATTAATTCAATCTGTAAAAGAAAAATAATCAATCATATAAAATAACCCACGATAAGTCTAATTTCTACTTAGATTTATCGTGGGTTTTATTTTATAGTAAATGATTAACGATATTTTCTAAACCATGCACAATTCCATCTTCTTCATTTGATAGAGTTGTATATGTCGCAATTGACTTAACTTTATCATTAGCATTTCCCATCGCTACCGAAGTACCAACTGTTTCAAACATCTTAAGGTCATTTTCTCCATCACCAAATGCTAATAACTCTTCTTTCTCTAAGCTATCTCTTTGTTTAATATATTCTATTCCAAAACTTTTGACAGCAACTTTGTTAGTAATTTCAAAATAATTATAATTAGAATGATTTGCACTAACACCCTCTAAGTTTATATCTCTGATTATGTTTACAACCTTATCAAAATTTTTCATATTAGTTCCAACAATCATAATTTTATAAATAGGTTCAGTGTAGTCAATTTCATCATATTTCTTCAATGTTGGTTTGATATTAGTGATACTTGTCTCATATCTTGTACCATCATCTTCTTGTTGAGCATACCATTCATCTTTTGTATACCAACTTACTGACACGCCTTCGTATTTATCTTGAATTTTTTCAATTACTCGTCTAGCAGATTCTGCTTGCAATGGATTAGAAGAAATTACTTCATTTCCATCTTTACGTGGTAAAAATATCAATCCACCATTAAATGCTATTTGTTCTCCTTTTAGCCTTAAATCATCAATTGCAAATTGCATTTCTTTAGGTGCACGTGCAGTTACTAAAGTTAGTGGCAAGTCAATTTTTCGTAGATAGTCTACTGTTTTTGGATTAATTTGCCCTTTATCATTCAATAATGTTTTATCCATGTCTGTAAATATATGTTTTATCATTTGATCTCATCTTCTTTCACGTACTTTATCTTTATATCTGGTTTAAAATACTTACGATATTTTTCTTCTAATGGCACATCTGTAATTAATACATCAATATCCTTTAAATTAGCGGACTTATATGGTGAAGAATTATTAGTTACAAATTTATACTTTTGAGCAACTAAAATAACCTTCCTCGATCTTTCAACAACTTTTTTAGCAATTGCCGCATCATACGAATCTACTACCATGACTCCATCTGATTGAATCTTAGAAGTTCCTATAAATGCAGCATCAAAAGTAATATTATCTAATTGAGACAATGTTTCCATTGAATATGTATAACGATTTCCCTTATCGATTTTTCCACCTAATAATTCTACTTCTGGCAACTTATTCAGCATTAACCTCACAGCGTTATCAATCGAATTAGTCATAATTGTAGTATTAACTTGTCCTAACAATTCACACATCTGCATTAATGTTGTGGAGGCACCTACAAAATACAAGCCACTTGGATTAAATTCTTCTCTAGCTAGTCGTGCCATTTTAGCTTTAATTGGGGACTGGATATGGGAACGCGTTACAAATCCTGGTACGTTATTAAATTTTATTTCCATTAATCCACCATGAATTCTAGCTGCTTGACCTGTAGATGTTAATCTCAATACATCTCTTCTAGCCGTATCAAATGCAATCCCAAAATGATCCGCTAATTCGTGCGTTGTTAATTTATGTTTTTTTGCTAACATCTCTTTAATTTCTTCTAACCTTTGTTCTTGAGAAAGCATTTTCATCACCTCTTAGATAATTCTAACATGCTTTACTGATTTTAAACGCATTTAATCAGCAAATTATATTTTAAATTCAGCATATATCAGCATATTAAATCTTAAATGCTGAATAGTTTATTTATAAATACTGATAAAGTCATCTTATCAATTCAGCATTTCATACTAAATGCTGAAAAAAGACGAAGCTCATTTATTGAACTTCGCCTTCTTCCTTATATTACCTCGGTTAGCATCTGCCACCATTTTATGAAAATATTAATTCCTTCTACATTATTATCAGATAATGCTTTAGTTTTTAAATTATTTGAACCATCTATAAATCCTAAATTACCAGCAACAGATATTTGATACTCTCCAACTACTTCACCTTGCTTGATTGGTGCTTCTATTGTAGAAGATTTTGGTGTTAATTTAATTTGTAGCGCCTTTGCTCTAGTGTTCTTAGGCACCCATAAACTTAAATCATTTCCGATTATTGTTGATATACTGCTTTGTTTTCCATACTTGACTTTAACATTCTGTCTTAACGCTTGATTTGTACTTATAGCCAAGTAATCATAATTATTGTAAATATAATTTAACAAATTCTTGGTTTGATCAAATCTAGCATCATTGTCTTTTGCTCCAGCAATTACTGTTATAATGCGGTGACCATCTTTGTTAGTTGTTGATGCAAAACAATAACCTGCTGCATCTGATGTTCCCGTTTTAAGACCATCAACTTCTAAATTTGAATCATCTTGTAGCAATTCATTCTTATTATTAACAGTTGTAATTTCTCCATTATCGTTAAAGTCGATCTTGGTTAATTTTGTCGTTTCTAAAATCTCTGGATACTCTTTAATCAACTTTTGCGAAATAATCGCCATGTCTCGTACTGAAAATTCGTTTTCTGCATTTTCATCTGTATTAGGATATCTTTCATCGCCTAAATATTTAGCTGTCAATCCATTAGCACTATATATTTTAGCATCTGTAATTCCCAAACTTTTGGCAGTTTCTCTCATCTTATCTATAAACTTAGTCTGCGTTCCTGAAATAGCATTGCCAATCAACATAGTTGCTGCATTCGCTGAGCCCACCAACATAGCTTGATATAACTGTTTTATAGTATAGCTATGCCCTTCTTTTAAAGGAACATTTGTTAACTCTGTATTATTACTGATATCTACTTCAGTTACAGTAGGAGTTACTTTAGTTTCCCAAGTAATTTTTCCTTCATGAATTGCTTGTAATAATATATAAGCTGTCAAAAGTTTGGACATTGAAGCAACTGGATATGTTTGTTTATCATCTTTGGCATAGATAATTTGTCCCGTTTTTGCATCTATCGCAATTGCAGATTTAGCCTCTAAATCTAGTTGTGGCAAAGTTTGATCAGCCTTGATTAAACTTAATTGTCCTACACCTGTTACTATTATCAAAGAAGTTAAGATACTTATTCCTAATTTTTTTAATTTCTTAAACACTATTTTTTCCTTTCTATACTTACATTCATCGAAATAATAGTATCATTATACAATAAGTTTATTTCAGAATACAATAAGTTTATTTCAGATTGAATTTTCATCCTGTTTATGCATAATAGTCCCACATTTTTAATTCAAAGTCTAACTTACAAAAGAATTCTTTGAAAAAGTCTCAAACTTAAAAAACGTTAGAAATTAATTTCTAGCGTCTTTTTGGATATTGATATTTTTAATCTGAAAATCTAGTTTTTTTCTAGCTTTCAATAACATTCATTTTTTTCAATCTTCTATAAATTAGCACTACAACCAAAGCTTTAATTGTATCACCAGGAATAAATACTAAGTTAGCTATCAATGCTTTCATAAATGGCATGTGAGCTATAACTGTTAACCCTACTGCTCCTAAAACGTCTATAAAGAGAACACCTGCTACCCAAACCACTAAAAGTTCTAGCCAGAAATTTGAATACGAAAATTTCTTTAACCCATAGCCTATTAATGCTGCTGCAAATGGGTAAGCATAAATATAGCCAGCGGTTGCTCCAACAAAGACTGCAACTCCTCCTCCACCACCTGTCATTAGTGGAAATCCAGCTGCTACTAATAGTAAGAAAATAATAACTGATAAAAATCCACGCTTAGAGCCTAAAATAGCTCCAGCTAACATTATTCCCATATTTTGTAAAACTATTGGAACAGGAATAAATCCCAAAGGAATTGGTGGTACAAATCCTAATACAATAATAATTGCTGTCATCATCGCAATTAATGCTACATTTTTTGTTTTCAATTTTCTTCCTCACTTTCTAATTCAAAACATATAGATATTATACCCCATACCCCAATAATTGTTAACCTATTTTTATAATAAAGTTAACAATAAACGCAAAAATAAAAATCCCAGTAGTTTCCTACTGAGATTCATTCTAAAATGCTCCACCACCAGAGCCACCACCAAATCCACCAGAACTACCGCCAGAAAAGCCACCGGATCCGCCTGATGGTGAGGAATAATTTCCCATTCCTCTGGTAAAGCTACTATTAAAATCATTACTAAAATTAGCAATTCCATTATGATAGATGAATGGATAGTAGTAAATAAAATTACTATTTTGCAGTTCTTCACTTGTAAAGTTGTCAATTAAGGCTTTAGATACTTTTTTAGATAATCCTAAAGCAACTGCATATGGTAACAGTCCTTCCCATAAAACAATGTCACCAACTTCTTTAAGATTAAATCTACCAATATCGTCCATCATACGATAAAAACCTCGCAGCTCTGTCATTCCAGCTGCACCTGTTTTGGTATAAATTGAACCTTTCATTATAAAGTATAGAATTGAGGCCACTAGTAACACTAAGCTTACCCCCATGACCCATAGAGCGGCTGAATTATCAGTGACAATGAGTCCCACGATTAATATTAACAGCAAAATACCAGAAATGATTGCTCTTCTAATCATAGCCGATTTTGCATTATCCGAAACCCATCCTAGTTTGCTAGCCTTAGTTCTAACTGATTTCTGCCAAGCCTTATACGCATTTACAACATTCATATGTTCATGCTTTTTCTTACCGTATTTCTTTATTTGTTTCATACTTACCTGCTTGGTATCACCTATTTTGTTAAACAACAATTTTAATATTTCATTATTGGATAATGCTGTTTCATCCAGTAGGGTTAAAAGATAGTCTTTCTTTTTATTTGGGATTGGTTCAATTTTTATTACTCTTTTTACTGATAGCTCTAGCAAATAAGCACTTAACGCCTTGTTATCAGGATCTGTATCTCTAAATAAACTTTGCGCTACCGCAGCTTCATAATTTGGTAGCTCGAACACATGAGGGGCATTCTTGATTGATAATGGACGGTAAGTCTCCTCTTTTAGTGGCATCAAATTATATAAGATACTTCCAAATGATCCCACACAGATTACTACAAACATCGCTCCAGCCCAAAGTCTATCTTTTCTTTCCTGCACTTTACGTTTTCGATTAGCTTCTAAGGCTAGTTGTTTTTCTTGTTTCTGAACCTCAGCCTTATGCTTTTCATTTCGTACATTAGTATTCTCCGGAGTGAGAGCTACTGGAAACAAAATATGACTTTCTACAAAAGTTTTGGCCTGTAATTCATCCAAGCTAAGTGTTACTTCTCCTAATTTTTTATTTACTTTCGTTGTTCCTGTTAATGGTCCATGACTCCAAGCTTGCAAAACAGAAACGTTTTGTCCTGGTAATTTAATTGTTACCTTTATATTATTTAACTCAGTTTCCCAACCATCACCAATTACTTTAAAATTCAATTCAGCTGTGTCTTTCCAGTTAATAACAGCATTATTTAATACATATTGATATGTGAAATTCACTTCTTGATTATCAGCGTTATGATAGACCTTAAATAAATATCCTTTATCATCATGCGTTAGTTTATATGTATTATTCTCCGCACTATCATTTTGTTGGGCTTCTTGTCCATTAATCCATACTTGAGTTTGACTTATTTGCTGATTACTTTCCAAATTTTGACGATAGTATACGCCATGTGCTTCATCCGGAAAATCATAGCGAATATGTCTTTTAATTATTAATGATCCATTTTTTTGAACATTAACATTAACTGTATAGTCTTTTACATCATAATTTACATCAGCTTGAATATTCTTTATTCCTATTAGCGAGAGGAATATGCAACAAAGAATAAGTACTATGTTCCTTTTCATCATCCCACCTCTTTCTATTTCACACCTTAATTATACCAAATAAGATTTATCTACTAAAATTTCAAAATATCGTCAATTATTTTAACAAATCTTTAGTTATCGTTTACATTTACTTTATAACACTCTGTTAATATAGGAATCGTTGATACAGATAAGTGTTTCTTTTAGAAATGAGCTGATTAAAATGAATGAAAAAAATATAGAAGTTAAAATTAATGAAAATGATATTGTTCCTGCACAAGTTGTAAAAGTTAATAATAAAACAATTACTCTAAAAACCGAAGACAATGAGATTATTACGGTTGATAGACCAAAAAGTACTATCAAAGATAAACTTTTCTTAAAAACTATGATTGATATTTTACGTAGTGGTATTTGGATTCCAGTAAATAAGAAGTTAAAACAATTACTACGTTATGACTGGTTTGATTCTCTAGAAGAATATCAATTTTTGTAAAGAAAATTAAATAATTTCTCAATAATAAAAAGATTGCTAAAGATCGTTTTAATAATGATCTCTAGCAATTTTTACTTTTATATTCGATTAATTCCTTTTATCCTATCTTCAGTATTTAACAAGAAAATTGCCGTTTTAAACATTCCCTTATTAATTAATTTTCTAAAGATTTTTCCACGCTTAGATAATGCTTTGTCAAAGACATCTCTGTTAAAACCTTCATACTGTCCTTCACATACAATATCTTCTAACCTTGCCTTAGCTTCTGTATAGGTCAAGCGTCCAGTTCTCACTAAAGGTGCAAAATAACATTCAATCAGAAAGATTATTCCAGTTATACCAAAACGTATTTTAATTTTTTCGACTATTGAATTAGATTTAAGTCTAGATAATATTTCTAACAAATACTTACGGAAAAGTAATTCATTAGTTACATTATATTCATTGAATAAATGTACTGAGCTAGAATCATGAACTACATAAAATTTACCCTTTGTTTCTACTACTTTATTTGCCAATGATACTGCATCAAAAACAAATAGTGTATCTTCTCCTACTCGTAATCTATCATTAAAAGATATCTTATTTTCAATCAGAAACGATCGTAAATATATTTTGTCCTGTATTCCTGTGCTAATCACATGTCTACCTAACATCGAAATTTCTGCCAAAACTTCTGCTCTGTTACCATCCTTATTTAGATCTATAGCCTCATTTCTATCCGTATCAAAAATTATTATCTCAGCTTTTTGGGCTAGTTTTTCTTTCAAATCAACTATATCTACTAAGGCAAGCTCATCATCACTATCAACAAAGGTTACATACTGTCCTGTACTATATTTAATCCCTGTATTTCTAGCTTTACTTACTCCACCATGTGAGTTTCTTATTAATTTTAATGCTAATGCCTGATTCTTTTTTTGGAGCTCTTCAAAAATTTTCACAGTTTTATCCGTAGATCCATCATCTATAGCTAACACTTCTACTAAACTTTCTTGATTTTTGAATGCCTTCGAAATACTAATAATAAGCCTTTCAATACTATTCTCGACATTATACATTGGTATTACAATTGTAATTAGATAATCTTCCACCCAATCTTCTCCCCTAAATTTAATTCTAATTTTCCTGATACAGTTTCTTAACGACATCTACATCGCGAGGCTGAATCGTATAATAAGATCCTGCTGGCTGCATAACTGATACTTCATTGGTATGATCTAGTCCTATCGCATGTCCCAACTCATGTTCAGCAGTATTAATAATTCGTTGTTCACTGTAACCATATGTGGCACTTTCTAGATAATATCGATTTAAATAAACTGTAGCCTTAATAATACGCTTAGTTTGCTCGTCAGTTGTAGTATCTGTCGTTCCTGCAGTTCCATCATCATTTTCCATTAACTTGCCTACTATGTCTGCGTCTTTCTTATCATTCACAATCTTAAACGTAAACGCACCAGTATTATTCCACTGTTTTATTGCTGACACAAAGGCATTGTATAAAGTACTATCATCAATGTCTATATAGACTGTGGCTGTATTGTTAGGCCAACGGTTATTGTCATATTTAACATTATCCGTTTGTACTTTATTCTTCTGTTCTCCACTTTCAAGTGTATAATTGGTCTTTTTCCCTAATAATTCTTCTACTTGATTTACATATGGCATTATCGCCTGTAAATATCGTGGTGTTGTTAAGACTTTTTGTATTCCTACTAGAATTACTGCTATAATTCCCAGCCTTACTATTAGTCGAAAAATAGTCTTCACACTATCCCATCCTTAGCTTAATTTACCTGCTATTTTAACATACACTTAGTTATAAATTGTGCATCTTAAGACTTTTTTATAATCCTAAATCGTGTTTATCTGTTACAACCAGAATTGTATCTCCCTTGTCAAAAGTCAAATTAGGGCCAATATCTGTCTGCAAATCATTATTTCGTCTAATCGCAATTACATTGAGACCATATTTTGAACGTAAATCTAATTCTGCCAATGGTTTATGTAACCATTCATCTTTAACATTTATTTCTATTATTGAAATTTTATCTGAAAGTTCTATGTAATCTAAGAAATTTTTTGCAACTAAATTATGAGCTGTTCGCATCGCACCATCGCGTTCAGGAATGACCACTCGATCAGCTCCAACTTTTTTAAAAATCGTTCTCTGTGTATCATCCGATGCTTTAGCTATTACTAAAGGCACTCCTGCATCTTTAGCCGCTATAATTGCCATGATCGAAGCACTGAGATTACCTGACATTGAAACAACCACACCATCCATATTATTCAATCCCAGTTTCTCGTATGCCATTTCATTTAATGCGTCAATGGAAATGGCCATTGTTACGTCATCAGCAATCGCTGTAATCTTATTTTCATTCTTATCTATAGCTAACACATCGGCTCCTATTTCCATTAATTCATAGGAAACACTTCGCCCAAACTCTCCTAAACCAAAAACTGCATATGACTTATCCATCTTTCTACCTTCCTTCTAACCTACTCTAATATTTCCCGGGGCATATTTTAGATTTGCATGATGTTTTCTTCTCATTAATGCTAATAAAATAGAAATTGGACCTACTCTACCTAAATACATGCAAGCAATAATCAAATATTTTGCTGCTGTCGTTAAATGTGGAGTCAAATCACGACTTATACCCACTGTTCCCAAAGCACTATAAACTTCAAAGACATTATCTGTCATATCTCCAGCTTGGATAAAGTACATCAGTAACACCGCTAAAACACTTGCTGCAACACTAATCAGTGTAATCGCAATCGCCTTTCTGGTTGTTTGACGTGGAACTTGCCGTTTGAAACAAATTGCTTCTGGCTCACCTTTTATCGTTGCTCTAACTTCAGCTAGTATCACTGCTAATGTGGTTGTCTTAATTCCACCAGCTGTACCAGTTGGTGATCCACCAATAAACATTAAGAAAACTGTCAACATTACTGATGGAATGGTTAAGTTTGCTTGAGGAATAGTTACAAAACCAGCTGTTCTAGTAGTCACAGATTGGAATAGTGCCTCTAACATCGCCTGACTATTTTTAACACTACCTAATGTGTTAGGATTACTTCTTTCAAAAAGATAATATAGAATTGCTCCACCAAATATCAAGGCAAATGTTGTTGTCAAAACCATCTTAGTATGTTGTGACAGTGTATTTTTTAATCTTTTTCCCCTACCATTTTTGTAGTAACGGTACTGATTAACAAAACCTTTTATTAATTCATTCCATACTGTAAAACCTAGACCCCCACAAACAATAAGTAGCATTGTTACGATATTCAGCCACCAATTACCTGCATAAGCAATTAAACTATTATCTGCCAATAAGTCAATTCCGGCATTACAAAAAGCAGATACTGAATGAAAAATTGAATACCAACTTCCTGTAAGAAAACCAAAGTGTGGTATGAAATATATAGAATAAGCTATTGCTCCTAATCCTTCTATCATCAATGACTCTTTAATGACTCGAATTACAAAGTTTACAATTCCTTTATTATTATCTAGATTAAAAGCATCAGCCATTAATAGTCTATTTTGTAGTGATATTCGCTTACCAGTTGCAAAAAAGGCTAACGACATCAGCGTTATCGTTCCTAAACCTCCAAGCTGGATTAGCAATAAAATTACGATATGTCCTAGGCTCGACCAATGAGTTGCTGTCGTAACTGTTACTAATCCAGTAATACAGACACTTGTTGTTGCAGTAAATAGTGCATCAACAAAATCTGTACTTTCTCCATTCGCACTCATAATAGGCAACATTAAAATCAAGCTACCAATCATTATCGCTAGTAGAAAACTCAAAGTAATAATTTGAATTCGAGACAACCCTCGCCTCGTCCGCATTTTTCTTCTTCCGTACATATTAATTCCCTTATTCTCTATAAAATAAAAATCATAACATTACAATTAATATATCATAATTTCTCGAATTACTAAAAAAGCATACTTAGAAATGATTTCCAAATATGCTTTTACTTTATGCTTCTAATATTACAAATCCGTACTGACCTATTTCGGATTTTTCATCTACAATATTTTGACCTAAAATTAATTTAGCATGTTTAGGTAAGACAAATTTTATTCCATTGTAGCCAAAATTAAATAAAGCAAATAATCTTCTTTTATCTTTTCTTCTGATAAAACTTACATAATCATAACTATCACTAATCTGGCCCCACTCAAAACTGCCTTCACTTAGAATTTTATAGTTTTGCAACCTAAAATTATTCAACACTTTGATAAAACGCATCATCTTATCGTCTTGATCTTCTTGGTTCCAATCCATTCCTGCTAGATTACTTGGAAAATCATGCCCTGAAAGACCTAGTTCTGTTCCATAAGTAATTGCTGGACTACCTTTTAATAAATACATAAAGGTTAACAAGGAGCGCATCAAAGCTTTATTTTCGCGACAGCGCGTTAAAATTCTCGAAGATGTTAAATCATCCAATGTTCTTAAAGTCACTCGACTTAGCTTGGTATTTTGAGCTAACATTTGGCGACTTAATTGATACTTAAATTCACTAGCGGCGATTTTCTTATCTCTAGCAAAATTCAATAATAAATTACCCAAAGCATCATCTGTCATCGCATCAAAATCACCTAATTGAACTACACTAATAGTACTCAATTCTGATTTCCCAACTAGGTAAAAATCAGGTTTCATCTTCTTAAGATTTCGGTTTAATAAATGTACAAATTCTCGACTCAATTTATCAGCATGATCCAATATTAATCCATCAATCTCAAAATGTTCTACCCAATATTTTATTGCTTGAATTAGATATGTTTGAACTTCTGGATTTTTTAAATTCAATGTTGGATAATGTGGATTTAACTCACTGAGTTTATAATTAGCTCTGACAATATTTTTATTATGTGGATCTTGGCTATATTTAGGTGGAAATCCCTTAATATTAAACCAATCTACATATTTCGCATGTTGTCCCTCTTCTAGAATTTCACGCCATTGTCTAGAATTATCACTTAAATAAGCTAAATTCATTTTTAGTACTACTTTCATATTGCGGCGATGTAAGTTGCTGACTAACATCTTGAAGAGATCTTTATTGCCAAATTGGCTATCAATGCTATAAAAATCATTAGTCGTTAATTTAAATGGTCCATCACCTTCAAAAATAGAAGATAGCACAATGCCATTAATGCCTAAATTTTGTAAATAATCTAGTTTACTCAAAATACCAGTTAGATCTCCGCCTAAAATTTGAGTTGTATTGTCTTCATTCTCGGATAACTTAGCTAGATTATCGTTGCCATTAGCAAATCTATCAATTTGGATTTGATACCAGACTGTCTTTGTAACCCAATCTGGAATTTGCGTTACTTGTCGCATATCTCTATTTTCAATAATAAATCCATGTGGTGAATTGGCATTTTCTTCCGTAGCTTCACATAAACGTTGGGCGTCATAAAGTCCCACATTACCGTAAGTGTCTGTAACTTTAAATACATATTGTGCTTCATTTTTGTTTAATTTTAATGTGACTTCCCAATAATCATGATATCTAGTTGCGAAAGTTTTCTGCATAAAAAAGCTTTCATATCTCCAGCTATCATTATTATTCCCGCTAACTTCACCTACCAAAACCGTTACATCCGCTAAATCATTGTGGGCTGATTGTAATTGAAGGTGTAATTCATCCTTATTTTCATAATAAGCCATCTCACTTGCTGGTATATGTAATATCGCTGCTTTATTCAACTAACATCCCACCTTTACAATTTCTCTTAGCACTATTATACAACATCGCTTACATTTTCAAAAAAATAAAAAAGTATCTGACTCCTAATTAAGTCAGATACTTTTCCAATCTATTCTTATCTTGCAGTTACTGCTACTAAATCGTCACCATGATTTACTTTTGTATTGTCAATTCTATCAACAGAAGCATAGTTCATAGTGTTTGTAACAACAACCATTACTGTAGTGTCGTAGCCAGCTGCTTTGACTGCATCTAAATCAACAGTTCCTAACTTGTCGCCCTTCTTAACTTTTTGGCCTTGTTTTACGAATGATTCGAAATGTTGACCTTTCAAGTTAACTGTATCAATGCCGACATGGATTAATACTTCAGCGCCGTTATCTGATTTCAAGCCATAAGCATGCTTAGTTTCATAAGCAACTGTTAATTCACCATCAACTGGAGCATAGATTGTACCATCAGTTGGAACAACTGCAGCACCATTACCCATTGCTAGAGTAGAGAAAACAGGATCATTTACGTCAGTTAATTTCTTTGATTCACCACTAATTGGAGCTGCAACAACTTCATCGTTTAATTTGCTTTCAGCAGCTACTTGTTCTTCAACTTTTGCTTCTGTTTCAGCAGCTTCAGATGCAGATACAACAGGAGCTACTTGTTCTTCTTTCATGTGACCTTTACCGTAGATAAATGTCAAGATAAATGCTACAGCGAAACTGATTAATTCAGCAACAACGTACATTGGAATTGATTTTGGATAAATAGATAGGAATCCGATAAATCCAGCAGCACCCATTGAAGCTGCGATAATGTGCATTAAGCCTGCAAATGCAGCTGCCACACCAGAACCAATTAAAGCACAGAAGAATGGGAATTTATACTTCAAGTTTACCCCGAATAAAGCTGGTTCAGTAATTCCTAGTAAAGCAGATACACCAGCAGATGAGGATAGACCCTTCATCTTCTTATCTTTTGTTAAGAAGTAAATTGCGAATGTTGCAGCACCTTGAGCAACGTTAGCCATTGATGCAACAACGAAGATAAAGTCACCGGCACCATGTCCGTTAGCAAATGCTGTAACCAATTGTGTTTCGATTGCAGGGAAACTTTGATGCAAACCTGTCATAACAATTGCAGAGTATGTTAAACCAAAAATACCCATACCAACAAAGCTTGTTGTGTCGTATAACCATACAATACCGTTTGTTAACATATCAGATACAGTCTTTAGAACTGGTCCAATTACTGTAAATGTTAAGAAACCAGTAATCATAACTGAAAGTAATGGTGTGAATGTGAAGTCAACAGCTGCTGGTAACAACTTGTGGAATCTCTTTTCCAAAAAGGCAAGTACCCATACGGCAGCGATTACAGGAATAACCTGATAAGCATAGTTTGTTTGAGCAACATGCATTCCGAAGATGTCCCAGTATTTAGCAGTCTTACCTAAATCTGGAGAAGTCATAATCATACCAATAGCAGCACCTAAGAAACGGTTAGCACCAAAACGCTTAGAAGCTGAGATTGCAACTAGAATTGGCATGAAGATAAATGGAGCAGCAGACATTAATTGAATCATGTCTGATAAGCCCTTAATAACTGGAGATGTTGAAACAATTGACTTAGGTCCGAATAATCCAGGTTGAGTCAAGAAGTTGTTCAAAGCCATCAACAAACCACCAGCAACTAAGGCAGGGATAATTGGTACAAAAATATCTGATAATAGCTTGATAAATGCCATTACTGGGTTAAATTTTTGACCTTGTTCAGCAACCTTCTTTAAATCATCTGTAGATAATTCCTTTAAACCTGTATCTTTAATCAATTCATCATAGACGTTATTTACATCGCCCGGTCCAATGATAACTTGATATTGTCCATTTGTTTTAAATGTTCCTTTTACATCTGGATCAGCATCGAGAGCAGCTTGATTTACTTTCTTATCGTCTTTAAGTACCAAACGTAATCTCGTAGCACAGTGAGCGGCAGCGATTAAATTATCTCTACCAACAGCGTCAACTACATTTTTAGCAACTTTTTTGTGATCCATGATCTACACTTCCTTCTCATCTAAATTTACGCTTTCTTGAAAACGCTTAATAATTATTACACTATTTATGATAACGCATTTTTATTATATGTCAATCGTTTATCACAAAAAATATTTTATTTCTTTTAAAAATACCTTTAAAACGCTGATGAAATCTATATTTTCTCTACTTAATTAAATTTTATGAATATCGTTTAGCAATTTTGGCTTAAAAATGCTCAAAAATCTCTATTTCAGATAAAAATCCAATATTTCATGACAATTTCAGTGATTTATTCCTCATTTAATCACTTTTTTACATGCTATAATAATGCTTGTAGTTATGTTATACGATTGACAGTTTTTTCGATATTAAATATAATAACAGATGAGAATACGTTTACAATAATAGGAGGAATTATTATGGAATGGACACGTGAATCACGTTATAAAAAATATTCTGAATGGGATGCGGAAACTTTACTGAAGTTACAGGCACAAGCAACAGCTTCAAAATACCAAATGTCTTATCATATTCGCCCTCAATCAGGCTTATTAAATGATCCTAACGGTTTTTCTTACTTTAATGATGAGTACCATGTTTTCTATCAATCTTATCCATTTGGTGCAGTTCATGGTTTGAAATCTTGGGTTCATTTAACTTCTCCAGACTTAGTTCACTGGAAGAACCTCGGATTAGCAATCAATGCTGATACTAAATACGATAGTCATGGTGCTTACTCTGGTTCAGCACGTGTTATCGATGATAAATTATTCTTAATGTATACTGGTAATCATCGTAGTAAAGAATGGGTTCGTTACCCTTATCAAATTGGTGCGATCATGGACAAGGACAACAATATTACTAAACTTGATAAACCTATGATTGAACCTGTAGATCATATAACAGAACATTTTCGTGATCCACAATTACTAAAACATCGCGATGAATACTTTGTTATCTTAGGTGCTCAAGATGCTGAAACAAAGACTGGTAAAATCTCACTCTTCCGTTCAAAAGATTTAAAGAACTGGCAAGACCTAGGTTATCTTGATTTTACTGAAGAAGAAATGGGATACATGGTAGAATGCCCTAATTTAGTCTTTGTTGATGATCAACCTGTACTTATTTTCTGCCCACAAGGTTTAGATAAGAAAGTTGCTGATTATGAAAATATCTATCCTAATATGTATATTGTTGGTTCAGATATTCGTTTAGACAAAGCTAAATTCAATACTGATCAAAAAGCACCTCTAAATCTTGACGATGGTTTTGATGTTTATGCTACACAAGCATTCAATGCACCTAATGGTAAAGCTTATGCTATTTCTTGGATTGGACTTCCTGACATCTCTTATCCAACTGATAGTGAAAACTGGGCTAACTGCTTAAGTCAGGTTAAAGAATTATCTGTAGTTGATGGTGAATTATACCAACGTCCTGTTCCAGCTATGGCATCACTTAGAGAAGAAGGAACTCTTGTTAGAAGTGAAGAAGTATTTGATGGCCAACAAATTGTCCACTCTACAGCTTCAAAACATTATGAATTAAAACTTGATCTTACAGCTGGTCAAAATGGTAAATTATTCCTAGCAGCTAATAAAGATCTATCCCAAGGAATTGAAATTAAATTCTCTACTGCTGATGATGCTTTCCTTACAGTAGATCGTAGTAAGGCTGGTATTCCTTTCGCAGAAGATTACGGTACAACTAGAACTATTGCTTTGCCAGCTAACAAACAACTTAGCTTAGATATATTCGTTGACGGTTCTATTTGCGAAATCTTTGTTAATAATGGTAGACATACCTTAACTTTAAGATTTTTTGCTCCTGATGGTAATAATAAGATTGCGTTTATTAGTGATAAAAAGCTACAATATACTGGTACCTATTGGAATATGAAAAATATTTAGTTAAGGAGTGAAAGTTATATGCGAGCTAAATTAAGCGATGTTGCTAAAAAGGCTGGCGTTTCTCCTACAACTGTTTCACGTGTTATTAATAATTACGGTTATATTAGTGATAAAACTCGTAATAAAGTACATGAAGCAATGAAGGAGTTAAATTACCAACCTAACTCATTAGCCCGCTCGCTACACGGTAAAAAGACTAATCTAGTTGGCTTAATATTTCCTGGTGTTTCCAATCCATTTTTTGGTGAATTGGTCGAAGAAATAGAAAATAAACTTTTTGAAGATGGTTATAAAGTTATCTTATGTAATGCTGCTTATAATAAAGAAAAAGAACGTTCTTATTTAAGAATGCTCTTAGCCAATCAAGTTGATGGAATTATTGCCGGTGCTCATAATTTAGGTATCGATGAGTATCAAGAATTTGGTTTGCCAATCGTTTCTTTTGATAGAAGTTTATCTGAAAATGTTCCTATTGTTAGTTCGGATAACTATAAAGGTGGAGTTATTGCTACTCAAGAGTTGTACGATGCTGGTTGTCGACATATATATTTTGTAGGTAATCCAGTTCAAAAAGGTAATCCAACTGACCATCGACTTTCAGGTTATCGTGACACAATTAAAAAGTTAGGATTAACTTTACATATTCATCCAGTATCTTTTTCAGAAACACCTATGCTCAAAATTATGGCAATTAAGCAACTACTTTCTGAACACAAAGCAGATGGAATCGTATGTACCGATGATCTTACTGCATTGCTAGTCATTCAAGCAGCACAAGAACTTGGTATTAATATTCCTGAACAATTAAAGATAACTGGTTTTGATGGTACTAAATTTATCCAACAATATCATCCTGAATTATCAACTGTTGTTCAACCTACTAAAGATATTGCTGCTTTATTGGTTAAACTTCTAGAACGTAGAATTGCTCATCCTGATGAAGATCTAAAACAAAAAAGTTATATTTTACCTATTAGATTCATTAAGTCTAAAACAATTTCAGACAATTAAAAAAGTTCCTATCGAAAACCGGTAGGAACTTTTTACTATGCATATATCTATTCTATTATTCTATGAGATAAATAAAAAAGCTAGGAATTACTTCCTAGCTCTCATT
>NZ_JANFQI010000008.1:0-88736 GCF_024436335.1 Ligilactobacillus sp. MP3 | reverse complement strand
CATTTGTCAAGAACTTTTTTGAATAAAAATTCAAATTATATTCATAACTTTCATCTTGCGATAACTTTTATATCATATCATCAACATCAATTGATGTCAACAACAATTTAAAAATTATTTTTGATGTCGTCTTTCGTAACAGACAACGATATATACTATACCTTGATTTTTAGGTTACGTCAACAATTAATTTCAGTTTTTCTCAAAAAAATCTTCAATGCATACTTTATGAATAATAATTTTTTCGCCATATAATAGGAAGAAAAAATTAAAACTCTATTATTTAGCTCTTAAAATTATAGCTTTATTAAATAATTGCAAAAAGATTAAAAAAGATATTGATTTTTTAATGTTTACTGATATAATAAAAGCAATTATTAATTCAGTAGATTATTTAGATGGGAGTAGATGATTATGCGCACATATTTTAATAGTTTCAGCAATCATATAATTTTAATTAGCTTAGCTATTATGGTGCACGATGCGTCATCTAATATCTCAGCTAATTTTGAGTGAAGACTTTGATTCATCGTGCGTCTAGTATAGATTACATAACTAATAGTTGCAGCGGTGAATTGACTATATACTTTTTACCCACACTGCTCAACTAGCTCTGTGGGTTTTCTTTATTCTAATTTATTGAATTTACATATTAAGGAGGAATTTTATTATGACAGCAAAAGAACCATTAACAACTCTTGATTGGGACAACTTGGGATTTGAATACATGGATCTCCCTTATCGTTATCGCGCTTATTGGAAAGATGGCGAATGGCATAAGGCAGGTTTAACTGAAGACTCTACACTTGCAATGAATGAAGGTTCAACAGCTCTTCATTATGGTCAACAAGCTTTTGAAGGTATGAAAGCTTACCGTACAAAAGATAACCATGTACAATTATTCCGTCCTGACCGCAATGCTGCCCGTTTACAAGACAGTTGTCGTCGCTTATTAATGCCTGAAGTTTCAACTGAAATGTTCATTGAAGCATGTAAATCAGTTGTTCGTGCAAATGAAGCTTATGTTCCACCATATGGTACTGGCGGTACTTTATACTTACGTCCATTAATCATTGGGGTTGGACCTAACATTGGTGTACATCCAGCTAAGGAATACATCTTTACTGTTTTTGCTATGCCTGTTGGAAATTACTTCAAGGGTGGTATGGTTCCTACTCGCTTCTTAGTTTCTAACTATGATAGAGCTGCTCATAAAGGTACTGGTGCAAGTAAAGTTGGTGGTAACTACGCTGCTAGTTTACTTCCTGGTGACAAAGCCCATAAAGAAGGTTTCTCCGATTGTATCTACCTTGATCCAGTTGAACATAAGAAGATTGAAGAAGTTGGTTCTGCAAACTTCTTCGGTATCACAAAAGATGGTAAGTTTGTAACTCCTAAATCACCATCTATCTTGCCTTCTGTTACTAAGTACTCTCTCTTGTATCTTGCTAAAGAACGCTTTGGTATGGAAGTTGAAGAAGGCGACGTTTATATCGATGAATTGGATCACTTTGCAGAAGCTGGTGCATGTGGTACAGCTGCTGTAATTTCTCCAATTGCTGGTTTCCAAGTTGGTGACAAGTATCATCAATTCTACAGTGAAACAGAAGTTGGACCTGTAACTAAGAAATTATATGATGAATTAACAGGAATTCAATTTGGTGATAAGCCTGCTCCCGAAGGCTGGGTTGTCCGCGTTGACTAATTAATTATTCTTGCTAAGTCAGCGTAAACCATTAAAAAACAATCTGCTACTTTGTAGTTGGTCAATGCTTAGCAAGTCAATAATTATAATTCCTCAAACTTAATTAAGTCAGTATGTCAATTCGCATACTGGCTTTTTTATATGTTTTTACTTATAGATTAAATTGCACTTTAATAATAAATTGTGGTATTCTTAATGAGATATATTTTAACATTTTATAATTTTTAGGAGTGTCGCCTATGCTAAAAAAAGCATTTATTTTTATTGTCAGTTGCTTATGTACTTTATTAATTTTTACTAACTTGAATAATAATCATGTTAATGCAGACACTAAAACCTACAATATCGGGACAGATGTTACTTATCCCCCTTTTGAATTCGCTAATAA
Organism: Ligilactobacillus sp. MP3; assembly: GCF_024436335.1. Lineage (NCBI taxonomy): Bacteria > Bacillati > Bacillota > Bacilli > Lactobacillales > Lactobacillaceae > Ligilactobacillus > Ligilactobacillus sp. MP3. Next base: position 86,643 of record NZ_JANFQI010000008.1, on the reverse strand, counting down.
GAATAATCAATATGTTGGAATAGATATCGATTTAATGAAAGCTATCGCTAAAGAAGAAGGATTTAAAGTTAATATTCAACCAATTGGATTTAACTCTGCCGTTCAATCTTTACAATCTGGACAAATTGATGGGGTTATTGCTGGGATGGCTATTACTGATGAACGTAAACAAAAATTCGATTTCTCAAAGCCATACTATAAAACAGGTTTTATCATGGCAGTCGCTAAAAATAGTAACATTACCAGCCTCAAACAACTACGTGGCAAACGCGTTGCTTTAAAAACTGGTACTGCCGCTGCTAACTATGCTCTTTCATTGAAAGACAAATATGGTTTTAAAACTGTAACTTTTGATGATTCCGACAACATGTACAATGATGTTGTTAACGGAAACTCTGTTGCTTGTTTTGAAGATATGCCCGTAATGCAATATGCAATTCAAACAGGTACTAAGTTGAAAATCGTTACTAAACCTGCTCAAAGTGGTTACTACGGTTTTGCAGTTATGAAAGGTAAGAACCAAGAACTTCTACATAAATTTGATGATGGTTTAGCTAAGTTGAAGAAAAATGGTGGTTATGATAAGATCGTAAATCGCTACATCAACCAAAATACAATTGCTGAACAAAAGAAAGCTAACGAAAATAGCAACAATGAACATACCTTTATTGGTTTGTTAAAACAAAACTCTGGCGTTTTCCTTAACGGTCTTTGGAAAACAATCTACCTAACTATTTTGGGTATTATCGGTGCAACTATCTTTGGGATTATCATTGGTTTCTTAGGAGTAATTCCTAACAAGTTTGCTCAAGGAGTCTCAACTACTGTTATTTATATCTTCCGTGGTCTTCCATTGCTAGTACTTGCCCTATTTATCTATAACGGTATTCCTAGCTTAACTGGTACTAAGATTCCAGCTTTCATCGCCGGCATCATCACCCTTACTTTAAACGAAGGTGCTTATACTGCTGCCTTTGTTAAAGGTGGAATTGAAGCTGTCGATAAAGGGCAAATGGAAGCTGCTCGTAGTTTAGGATTATCATTTGGTAAAGCAATGAAGAAGATTATATTACCACAAGGAATTAAAATTATGGTTCCTTCATTCGTAAACCAATTTATCATTACTTTGAAGGATACTTCTATTCTTTCTATTATCGGTATTCTTGAACTTACACAAACTGGTAAAATTATCATCGCTCGTAATCTCGAAGGTTTCAAAGTTTGGGCAATTATCGGATTAATGTACTTAATCGTAATTACTGTTTTAACTTGGATTTCTAACTATTTACAAAAGAAAATGAATAGCTAATAAAAAATGTCGTTACTCGTAATAAGTAGCGGCATTTTTTTGAAATCTCATTTTTTCTGCGTACTTTAAATAAGTCAAATACACTTTTGAAAGGATTATTACTATGGATAGAATACAAAAAGCCAAAAGATTAGAACGTGAACAGATTATTAAAGAAATCATTCAAAAACTCTCACACAAAGGATATCATTTAAACCGTATTATTACGATTATGCTTGATCTAACTGAGTTCAAAACTTACGAAATTACTAAATGTTATCACGAATTATATTTCAAATAAATTAATTTTTTCAAACCAAAAAACTACTAGGTGCCTAAACATCTAGTAGTTTTACTTTTCTTATTTATCTTCTCCGTCGCGGACCTTTGCCATTAAGACATCGCATTTAGCTGTTCTAATTACATAAGATGCAACAGAACCAACAATCATTCTTTGTACAAAGTTCTTACCAGTAGAACCAACTACGATTAAATCATTACCGTATTCTGGTTGAAAATCTTGTGTGATAACTGCTTTAGGATTACCGAAACGTAGGTGAACACTAACCCTATCTGCATCTAGATTATATTCAGCTACAATCTTATCCTTAAGTTTTAACATATAGCCTTCATTTGCTTGTTCAATTTCATAAATCTTTTGACCGTCAAGAGCAATCCCTGCCCCACCGTATTCAAGAGAATTTAAGTCTAAAACACGTAATACATCTAGATGAGTGTGGTCATTTCTCTTAGTAACTTCAATTGCTGTACGTAATGCCGCATCTGCCCCTTTAGAACCATCAATTGCAACTAAGACACGTTTGTATTCTTGAGCCATAATAATCATCCTTTCTTTTGAATGCGTTTTATTTATCTAAGTTTATAATAGCCCTATACCCCTAAAAATTCAAGCTTTTTAATATTTTTCATCAAATATTTATTACAAAATTTTTCTAATTTATGTAAAAAACAACACCAACAAAACTGCTTTTTCACAGTTAAGTTAGTGTTGTTTAAGCTTATCTATCTAGTAATTTTTTAAAATCTAAATTATTTATCTGCATCCTTTCTTTCACTAATTACTAATTCGCCATCTTTCATATCAGCTAATAAATGTTTTACATCTACGTTATCCAAGTAGAAGTCTGTTACTTTATCACGAATTTGTTGTTCAATGACACGACGTAATGGACGAGCTCCCATTGCTTCATCGTAACCTTGTTCGATAAGATAATCCTTAGCAGCATCAGTTACCACTAAATCAATACCTTTCTTAGCCAAAGTCTTGTTTACTTCGTCTAACATCAAATCAACAATTTCTTTCAAATCTTCCTTAGTCAAATGTGAGAATTCAATTACGGCATTGAAACGATTCAAGAATTCTGGACGGAAGTAAGGAGCAATCTTCTTCATAATGTCCTTGTCTTCTTTTTCGTCTTTGCCCATTAAATCTTCGTTACCAAAACCAGCGTTAGATGTTGCGATAATAACTGTATTCTTGAAGTCAATAGTGTTACCTTGACCATCAGTTAAACGACCGTCATCTAATACTTGAAGTAATAATGTGATTACTTGTGGGTCAGCTTTTTCAATTTCATCTAGCAAGATAATTGAATATGGATTACGACGTACACGTTCAGTCAAAGTGTTACTATTGTCATCATAACCTACATAACCAGCTGTTGTACCAATCAATTTAGATACGGCAGTTCTATCGGAATATTCTGACATATCCAAACGAATAATCGCATCTTTAGAGCCAAACATATCCAAAGCTAATTGCTTAGCTAATTCTGTCTTTCCGACCCCAGTTGGTCCAACGAATAAGAAACTACCGATTGGGCGATTTCCTTCGTCAAAACCAGCACGATTACGACGGATAGCACGAGCTACTGCATTTACAGCTTCATCTTGACCAATAACTTTGCCCTTTAATCTCTTGCCGATTTCCTTTAAGCGTTCAATATCACTAGCACCCATCTTGGATACAGGAATACCTGTCAAACGTTCTACGGCTTCAGCAACATCATTGACTGTGGCTGTTACTTTTTGAGATTCAGAATGGTTGTCAATCTTCTTTTGCAATTCTTCAATCTTTGTCTTAGCATTTAAAGCTGCTTCATAATCTTCCTTGTCAGCAGCTGCTTGTTGCTTTTCTTTTTCATCTTTAATTTGATTTTCTAATTCTTTAACATCTGTAACAGGATGCTTTGCAGCAAGATGTGCAGCCGTCATATCTATCAAATCAATAGCTTTATCTGGCAAACTTCTTTGTGGTATATATTGAATTGAATAGTCTACTGCAGCCTTTAAAACATTATCTGGTAATACAACATTGTGATGCTTTTCATACAATTTTCTAATACCTTGTAAAATCTTAAATGTGTCTTCTGGACTTGGTGCATTTACGGTAACTTGATTAAATCGACGTGCTAAAGCTGCGTTCTTCATAATGGTATTACGATATTCATCTTGAGTTGTAGCACCAATAACTGTGATTTCACCTCTAGATAAAGCTGGTTTCAAAATATCAGCTAAACCTTTAGAGCCATTGTCACCGCCCATACCACCAGCACCTAAGATTTGATGGATTTCATCAAAGAATAGGATCACATTTCCTCTATCTTTAACTTCCTTAATTAAGTTTTGAATATTTTCTTCAAAGCTACCACGATATTGTGTACCAGCTTCTAAGCCAGAGATATCAATACTGATAATTTCTTTATTCTTAATTGAAGCAGGTACATCGCCATTCACAATTGCTTGTGCCAAGCCTTCAACAACTGCTGTCTTACCAACACCAGCATCCCCCACTAGAACAGGATTGTTCTTCGTACGACGTGCTAAAATTTCAGCAGTCTCTTGAATTTCTTTGTTACGTCCAATAACTGGATCTAACTTGCCTTCACGAGCTTCTTGAGTTAAGTTACGTCCTAATTTAGCTAAAATTCCATCTTTATTTGGAGCTTTGCCTTGACTTGTCATTTGATTATTATTTGGTAATTTTCCGGTCTTACGATATTGAGCAAATTCTTCTGGTGTCACTTCACGACCATTAATTAAATAACGACGTTCAGAATTAATACCATTCATACTTCCCATCAATTCATTAAAAATATCATCCATATTATTAAAGTTATCAAAAGGTGTGTTATTCATAAAGAATCCCTCGTTTCTGTTATTTTCTTATTCTTAATTTATTAATTTGCGCAACCAAAATAGCCCCTAAATTAACAACGACGACTGCTGGAAACTTACGGACTTATGGTACTGCGACTATTCATTTAATTATCATCACTCAAATAATGCTCTTCAAGTTCTTTCAATACTTGCCACATTGCTTTGTTTTGCGATTGTGCCAAAGCATCCAAATCTCTTAAATTCAGAGATGTCGCACTTGTTTGCTTCTTGTTGAATGACTTGTGCAAGGTCGTGTACCCATAACCTGAATATTTGGAAACTTGATAAATCGTCAGCTCCTTGGAGTTCAAGTAAGCTTTGATATCAATCTTCATATCCATCACTTCCTTACATTTTTAATTATACCACTTTTGTGATATATGACAAGTGTAAAATACCAAAAAAGTGAAATAATTTTTTTAATAAAATAAAAATTGGTTGTTAGCGATTTTATTTCAAAAAACACTTCATTTTTAATCTTTTTATAGTATAATGCTAATAAAATTAGAAAATATTTAATTAAATAGAGGTGATTTTATGTTTAGCAAGATAGGTCAATTAATCTTTGATAATGAAGCTGTCGCTAAAACTTCCGATTTTACTATGGGATTAGAAATTGAAATGCAACGTGTTGATGATACCGGACATCTAAGCCAGGAGCCTTATCCGTCAGCTATTGGAGATGAGAAAACTAACCCTTGGATTACAAATGATTTCTTAGAAACAATGTCTGAGGTTGTAACACCTGCAGCTAGTCACGCACTTGATGCAATGCATTATCTTTACGCCATCAATAATGTGCTACGTTCTGCATTAGCTCCAGGAGAACTGCTCTGGCCACTTTCAATGCCTCCTAAATTGCCTAAAGATAAAAGTACAATTCAAACTGCTAAAATGGGACCAGTGAAAGAAGCTTATTTCAAGGAATTCATCAAGCGTCACGGCTTTTCCAAGGGTACTCCATGTGGTGCCCATATTAATTTGAGTATTGATGATCATATCATTGAATTGGTTTTAAAGAATTTTCCTGAGCGTTTCAAAAATAGAATTGAAGTCCAGAACTATCTTTATACTGTTTTAGCTCAAGGCTTTATGCGCTATCGATGGCTTATTACATATCTTTTTGGTGCTAGTCCAATTGCTGAAGCCAACTATTTCGACAAAGAAGATGAACTTCCCCATCCTATTAGAAGTATTCGTCAGAGTTCTTATGGCTTTGGTACTCGATTTAGTGGCTGCTTTGTTGATGTTCAAAAATATGTTAAACGTATTGAAGAAGGACTTAAACAAGGAGTATTGATTGCTGACCATGATTTCCATAGCCCCGTTCGTTTTAAAGGGACTAAAGACTTCAGAGATCTTCCTAAAAAAGGTGTTCAATATCTTGAATTAAGAATGTTGGATCTTGACCCTAGTAGTTCTGTGGGCGTTAGAACTGGCACTCTTCGCTTTATTCGTCTACTCTCTAGTTATTTCATCATGCACCCTGCTTTAAAGGCTGATGATGTCGACCAAGTTCTCAGTAAAGCTGATGAAATGAATGAAGATGTATCAGTAGAATTACCTACTGACCAATGTAAATATCAAAATAAGGCTCGTGCTTTTATCAAGAGTCTTGAACGTTTTGCGAATCAAATCCAGTTAGGACCAGAATATCAAGAAATTCTAGAAGATTTAGAAGATAGAGTTGAAAATCCTAAGACAACTCCTAGTGCTAAATTATTAAGCTACGTTGAAAATAATTCTTTAGAAAAATATGCGTTAAGACGTGCCAAACGTTATCAAGAAGCTGCTTTAGAATCTATCTATCAATTTAAAGGCTTTGAAGATGACGCACCTATGTCTGCAGAAGATTTAAAACGTGAATTATTCTATGGTAATTGGGAAGTGCAATAATAACAAAAGCTGTATGAAAAGTAATATTAATTACAATTCATACAGCTTTTTTCTAGTGCTTAGCTCTTTCAATAAAGTCAGCGAATATCTTTTGAGAATATTCATAATGCTTAAACATATTTTCTGGATGCCATTGAACAGCTAAAATTTGGTTATTTTCTTTTGATTCAATTGCTTCAGGCACTCCATCGTCGGCAAAGGCAGAAACACGTAATGTTGGTGCAATTTTCTTTAGTAACTGATGATGTCGAGAATTTACATAAGGTCGCTTCCCTACTAAAGAATAGAGACGACTATCTTCTTGTACATTGACGTGATGAGAAGGAAAATTTCCTGGTGCATCTTGAGAATGTTTGATTGTTGCTTCTGGATTTTCAGATAAATCTTGATATAAAGTTCCCCCTAAACCAACATTTATTAGCTGTAATCCTCGACAAATTCCCATAATTGCCTTATCAGCTTTTAAGGACTGTTTCAGTAATTCAATTTCAAATAAATCTCGCTTACGATAAGTTGCCCCTAACTTTTGATGAGGTTCCTCTCCAAAAAATGTTGGATCAACATCAGCTCCTCCTGCAAAAAGAACTCCGTCAAAAAGGTCGAGATAATCTGGTACCAATTCTGGAGAAACACTCGGAAAAATAACCGGAACACCACCTGATTTAACAATTGCTTCAATTACTGGTTTAGGCGCATAGGGTGACATTCTTTCATTAATAACATTTGTTGCTTCTGTTAGCGTATCAGCTGGAATTGCTATTCTTGGTCGCATCTTAATTCCTACCTTTCTAAAATAATCTTTTAATGAAAATATCATATTTTTCTAACAAAATCAACATATGTTTATCACAATATAAAAAATCCCTCAATCATTAGCTTTTCAACTAACAATTAAGAGATTCTCTAAAAACTAATTTTTAATTACTCAGCAATTTCAACTGTTTCAATTACAACGTCTTCTTTTGGTTTGTCAGCCATATCTCTTTCAACTGCTGCAATTTCATCAACTACATCCATGCCAGATGTTACTTGTCCAAAAACAGTGTGGCGATGATCTAACCAAGGTGTACCACCATTTTCATAGGCAGTGATGATTTCTTTTGGATAGCCAGCTGCTTCCATTTGTCCTGCCATTTGTGCAGGCACGTTTTGGTTTTGAACGATAAAGAATTGACTTCCGTTTGTAGCTGGGCCAGCATTAGCCATAGATAAAGCTCCACGAATATTGAATAATTCATTTGAAAATTCATCTTCAAATGGTGCTCCCCAGATACTTTCGCCACCCATACCTGTTCCAGTTGGATCGCCACCTTGGATCATGAAGTCATTGATAACGCGGTGGAAGATTACTCCGTCATAGCAACCTTTCTTTGCTAAACCAACAAAGTTTTCAACTGTCTTAGGTGCTTGTTCAGGGAAAAGTTGGATTACAATTTCACCATGATTTGTTTTGATTGTTGCCTTTGGTCCTTTTACATTTGCCAAATCTAATTGTGGATATGCCATTCTAAAAATGTCTCCTTTATTAATTAATCTTTCAAAATTATATCATGAATGACTTCAAATCAGAAATAAGTTCTACTTTTCAAAAAATTATTCCTATTACTTGACCTCAATCTTTTTTTCATTTATTCTATAAGTATCTTATATCGAACGGAGGTATCAGTCCATTGAAGAACTAATTCTGACTAACAAATTTAATCTCGTAAAGCCGAATATTTATTTTTTGTGGACAGAATTTAGTTTAACATGGATTGGTATGCCTTGTGCTGTAAAGGTGTAGTTTCTTTATGGCATACTATTATTCATATTATTACCCCTGAGTCTGTCCACTGTGACAGGCTTTTTATTTTACTTAAGGATGTGATAATATGTCGACAATCTCGATTAAAAATCTTTCTTTCGCCTATAACGGTCAAGATCTACTCTTTGACAATGTTTCCCTATCACTTGATAGCCAATGGAAATTAGGACTGCTTGGACGCAATGGTCGCGGTAAGACTACCCTTTTAAATATTATTCAAGGAAAGCTAGATTACAGTGGTAAAATTAGCGCCAATATAGATTTTGAATATTTTCCTCAAGCAATCAGTGATAAAGATAATCTAACCTTATACGCTATTCAAGATAAGTTTCACGTGGAACAATGGGAACTGGAAAAAGAATTTTCACAACTTCAATTAGATCCTAAAGTATTGTGGCAACCTTTCAATACCCTTAGTGGTGGTGAACAAACTAAGGTATTACTAGCTCTAGCTTTCAAAAATAAGAATAGTTTTGTTTTGCTTGATGAACCTACTAACCATCTAGATGCACATACGCGTCAACAAGTTGCTACATATCTGAATAATAAGAAACAAGGATTTATTATTACTAGTCATGATCGCGATTTTCTCAATCAAGTTATTGATCATACACTTGTGATTGAAGCTCAAAATATTCGCTTGCAACAAGGCAATTATGCTAGATATGAAGAACAAAAAGCGATTGAAGATAAAAGTAACCTGGCTCAAAATGAAAAACTTAAACGTAGTATTTCCCAACTTAAAACTTCTGCTGCTCAAAAGAAGAATTGGGCTCGTAGTGCTGAACGCGAAAAGGAGAATAACTCCCACGCTGATAAAGGCTTTATCACTGCCAAGGCCGCTAGAGTTATGAAACGTTCAACTACTATGCAAAAACGCATAGAATCTCAAATTAAAGATAAAGAAGGCTTACTGACAAATATTGAAACTATTACCCCATTGAGTATCAACTTTCAAACTAGTCACCATCAAGATATCTTGAATGTTGAGAAACTTACTCTTGCTTACCCAGGATATGATAGTTTGTTCAAGCCAATTTCTTTCAATCTAAAACAAGGACAACAAGTAGTTCTCAAGGGTGATAATGGTTCAGGAAAATCTTCATTAATCAGGGCTATCTTGAAACAAGATGATATTAAGATTATTGAAGGAAATATTTCTCTAGCTAGCAATCTAAAAATCAGTTACTTGCAACAATTAGAAGATAATAACACTGATAATCTCAAACAATTCGCTGAACATCATCACTTGGAATATAACGAACTCCTAAATATTCTGCATAAATTAGGCGTGGAACGTAATACCTTTACTAACCGCATCTGTGACTTAAGTGCTGGTCAAAAGAAGAAAGTTTTCCTTGCAAAAAGCTTGCTAGAACCAGCTAATTTATACCTTTGGGATGAACCTTTGAACTATCTTGATACTTTCAATCAAGATCAAATTATTGAGTTAATTAAGACGTATCGCCCTACTATGCTGATTATCGAGCATGATAGTCGCTTTATTGATGAAATTGATGCAGAAGTTGTTGAACTGCAAAAATTATAGCTAGTCTTTATACATCAAAAAAATCCTAAGCTCATGAAGTTTAGGATTTTTTTACATATTAGTTCAAACATAAGATAAACCAAAAGTAGAATTACCAACTCTAAAATCACCAGATTATTATTACTTCTTCAATGTGTAGTAAGTGTTTGGTGAGGTTAACAAATCTGAATATCTTTCTAAAAGATTCAATTTTGTTAAGTTCCGCAATGCTTTTCTAGCAGTTGATGGATGTAGCTTAGAATTGGAATTGATAAATTCTATCGGTCGGAGTTCTTTATGCTCATAAACATAGATCAAAGCTGCTCTTTCGGAAGTAGTATTGCACTGACTGTTTTCAATTAATTCCCTACTTTTATTAAAATTCCCACTTTATTTAGATTAAAAATTTATACTAACTAAAATTTTGTATTTCCTTTCAATAATTCTATAAAAATAGTAATTTATACTAATCATATAAGTTCCAACAAAGAATACATACTTATAGGACATTTCTTCATATTTTTTATTATACTATATATTTTGATCAAAATTACTTTTATATCAAATTGACTACCTATTCAGCTATCTACAGCTTGTTATCTTACTTATTACTTACCTTACTCTTTTCAGCTATCTATACCTTAATCTAGCAAAAATGCTAAGAACCATCCCTCACAAGTTCTTAGCATTTTTCTTTACTTAAATTTCCGAAAATCTCTCTGATAAACTAAATAACCAATTGCACAAGTTAAAATATCTGCAACTGGTTGTGCCATTACCACTCCATGGTAGCCGAGAATCTTAGCCATTGCTATCATACTAATGAAATATACCACACCTTGACGAGAAATTGACATTACCAAGGCACTCCAACCTTTCCCAGCTGATTGAAAAACAGTAGTATAAACCAAGATAGCTCCAATAAATGGCGTTGTTAGTAGACAGACTCTCAACATATAGGAACCATCAGCAATAATTTGCGGATTGTTCATAAACAACTTAATTACAAATGGAGAAAATACCATCAAAATCAAAGAAGCAATAATCGCATAAACTACTTCTACCTTAAAATCATAATGCAAAACTTCACGGAATCTCTTTGCATTCTTAGAACCATAGTTATATCCAATTAATGGCTGAGCTCCAAAAGCAAAACCTACCAAGACAAGTGTTACAATCCCATATACTTTTTGCGTAATTCCCATCGCCGCAACCTTGTCATTACCATAAATAACAAGATAGTTATTTAGTAAAGCCATCCCAAATGTCTGCATGAAATTAGTAACAGAACTTGGAACGCCGATTGCAATAATTTCTTTAAAATGATGCCAGCTAACCTTAATGTATTTGAGATTGAATGACAAATACTTGCTGTCTTTCCAAGTAAAGTAGATTAGTAATCCTGTATTTAATACGTATCCTAAAATATTAGCAAATGCCACCCCAGCAGCTCCCCATTTAAATCCAAATAAGAAAATCGGATCTAAAATGATTGCTAGTACTGTTCCTGAAATTGTCGCTATCATTGACTTGACTGCAAGTCCTTCTGTTCTAATCATATTCCCTGGAACTAATGACAGTGTAATAAATACCGAGCCGATTACCAATACCCGATAAAATTCAGCTGCATATTGGTAAGTCTGAGCATTAGCCCCTAGAAAATGCATGATAGGTGCTTCAAAAACTAATAACAATACTGTCAAAATAATCGTAAAAATTATATCTCCATAAAAACTAAAGCTACTTACATGCTTACTTTCTTCATATCGTTTTTGTCCAAATAATCTTGAAATTAAGGCACTCCCACCTAAGCCAAAAATGTCACCGATTGCTAACATAAACATAAATAGTGGCGAACTTACAGTAATTCCTGCCACTAAATCTGTGTTTCCAGTCTTAGCGACAAAATATGTATCAGCGATATTATATACCATACTAATAATCATACTAAACACTACCGGCAATGCTAGTTGATAGTAGACTTTTTTAACTGGAGCTTTTTCAAAAAGTTCTTCCAAAATATCACCTCAAAATTTAGTTATCGTTTTATAATACCACTATTTCAAATTTTTCGTAAGAAATTTTTAATTAAGCTATGATAGCACTCGATCTGACAAAAATCACTCCATATTCGGTGCAATAATTAATTTATCGGTGCAAAATTTGCTATTTTTGCACTGATAATTGGTATAAAATAATAAAGAAAAGTTAGTATGTAGATATGTAAACAGCCCTAGACCGCCACAGTCTAGGGCTGTTTACGCTTATCGTAAAAATTTCTAAGCTACCATTGGACTAAAGTTGAAAATAAATCTATTTCTAGTGATGCATATATTTCTAGAACTCATCAAAAAAGCCCTTACTCTGAAGTACAACAAAAAAGTTAGACAAAAATAAAATACTTTTAGGCAGCTAAGACATGGGTTCGGTAATCAACTGGACTCATGTTTTTTGTTTTATTGGAAATTCGGTCATTATTGTACCAATTGACATACTTGTTAAAGAACTGTGTGAACTGAGAAATACTCTTACATTTCTTTATTTCAGGCTGTGATTCAACTTTAAAAAGATGGAAAAAACTTTCCATTGGAGCGTTATCTAGGCATTTTCCCTTGCGGGACATACTTTGAATTAAATCTAATGAATCAATCTTTTCACGGTAATATTCTAATTGGTAGTGCCATCCTTGGTCAGAATGGATAATTGGATTAAAGTTATTAGGGAGGTTATCCTCAAGCTGGCTTAATGTATCCATAATCAACAATTTATTTGGGCTTTGGCTAACAGAAGCGACTAAAACTTCCTTGGTAGCTTGATCTAAAATGACTGACATGTAAGCCCAGGTCGAATCACCTAGACGTACCTGTGAAACATCCGTATGAAGAACAGTAAAAGGAGATGTAGCATCAAATGCTTGGTTTAACAAGTTATCAGCTACCTTACCAATTGTACCTTTATAAGAAGAATAGTGATTATTTTTACGGCGATTATACATAGCTGATTGTACACCTAATTCATTCATTAAGCGACGTAAAGTAGCTTCAGCCATGTGATATCCAGCTTTCTCAAGAAGTGGCATTATACGACGATAGCCGTATGTGTAAGAACCTCTCCATTTACCTTTTTCCGCTATTTCCTTGATTACCACCTTAACATCAGCATACTTATCATTTTTATTAATGATACGTTTGCGTTCGTCGTAATAGGTTGGTCGCTTCAAGTCAATAGTTTTTAGAAGCTCACCAATCCCATATCTTTTCTTTTTGGGCAAGTTTTGTTGGTCCACCCTGATCTGATCCACAATTATTGTTTTTTTCTTGGCTTTGAGGTTCCAAACAGGGGCAACGATTTTTTTAAGATATCACGCTCCATTTTAACTTGACGTAATTCACTCTTTAATGCTGCAATTTCATCACTTTCCTTTTTTAAGATTTTACGTGCATCCTTCTTTGTCATTTTTGACATCTTACTTGGCCTACCTTTCTTCTTGGGTTTCAAGGCCTCAGATCCACCTTCCATAAACAACTTCAACCAGATAGATATCTGTGAACACAAAAGATTATGGGAAGCCGCCACTTTGGACATTGAAACATCATTATTTAGGTAGTAGTTTATCACACGAAGTTTAAAATCAACAGTAAATTTACGTTTGAAATGTCGTAAATTCAGCCCTTCGGGTCCTTTTAAGTTGTATACAGTCCACCAGTTTTTTAAGGTATCCTTTGGTAAAGAATACTTATTTTCTAACCATCGTTGTGAACATCCAGTATCTAGATATTCCTGAATAAGATCTAATTTGAATTTTTGAGTATATTTAGTCATACGAAAAAAGCACCTCACAATCGCTAGACTTTATCTAACAATTGTAAGGCACTTCACTTTTTAGGCTTTTTTCTTAATCTCATTCACTCATCCTCATTTTTTTATATTCTTATCTAATAGTATACCTTGTACAACGGATTATTATTAACTATATACTAAAAAATTATTTCCCAGGTTATTTTCATGCTATAATTTTTCTTAGATTTTTTAGAGAGGATTTGATTATTTTGCGAATAAAACATCCCATGTTACGTTGGGGAATTAACTTTATTTTAATTTTACTAAGTTGCCTAAGCATATTCACTGTTATATATGTGATCTATATGCAAACACATTATTATAGAATTAAAGATTATCAATCACTACCTATTAAACAAAAACTTACGCATTCTAACAAATTACAAACAAATACTACCTACTCTGCTGCTACATATAATGTTGGATTTGGAGCATATAATCAGAAGTTTAGTTTTTTTATGGATACCGGCAAAATGAAGGACGGTACTAAAACACAGGGAAAATATGGGAAAGCCGAAAACAAAGCTGCCGTTTTACAAAATACAAATGGTGAAATCAATACGATGAAAAAAATTAATGCAGACTTCATGTTATTTCAAGAAATAGATGTTGATTCATCACGTAGTTATCACGTCAATCAAGTTCAAAAGATGAGCCAGCAATTCTCTAACTACGAAGAAATTTTTGCGAATAACTTCCATTCTCCTTACCTTTTATATCCTTTAAATGATCCACATGGAGCAGTTCAATCAGGACTATTATCACTCAGTAAATATCCTGTAGAACAAGCTACTCGTCGTAAATACCCTGTTTCTACCAGTTTTATTACTAAATTTACTGATTTAGATAGATGTTTCACCGTTATGAAAATTCCAGTAACTAATGGTCATAAACTGATTTTAATTAATAGTCATATGTCTGCTTATGATAAAGGTGGTAAAATGCTTGTCAAACAGTTAAAGCTTTTAAATTCTGTCATGGAATCTGAATATAAAAAAGGTAATTATGTCATTGTCGGTGGTGACTTTAACCATACATTTGGTCGAAAGATGTTAACCCACTTTAAGTCCCAACAAGAAATTCCCGACTGGGTGTCTGTCCTCTCTTCGAAAGATCTCGCACCTGATATTCGCATGGTTCATGCTAAAAATGAAAACACTGTTCCAACTTGTCGCGGTACTGATATGCCTTATCAAAAAGGAAAGACTTATACCACAGTTATTGATGGCTTCTTAGTATCCAAGAATGTTCAGGCTACTTCTGAAAACATCAACACTGAATTTGCCTATGCCGATCATAATCCAGTTAAATTAAGTTTCAAGCTATTGAATCAATAACCTCTAAGAACGTTGAGCTAATCACGTTCTTTTTTTATTCATAAAATTTTATCGTAAATTCCGAACTTTAACTATTGTGCACAACATTATTCTGTGATATATTATTTGTGGATTTTGAAACCGTTTACTTTAACGGAGAAAGAAGGTTTTTATATGTTTAAAAAATTACTTGCTCCACCCGGCAAAAAGCCACGTCTTTCAGATGCCGAGGTTGCTCGTAAATATCCACGTTATCGTACTCAAGTTATTATTTCTATTTTTGTTGGTTACATGGGGTATTATTTTGTTCGTAATACCACTTCTATTCTTTCTGGTATTTTGAAGATGTCAGCTACCGAAATAGGAATTATAACTTGTGCCAGCTATATTGCTTATGGTGTTTCTAAATTTGTCTCTGGACTTATTTCAGATGAATCAAATTCTAAAATTTTTTTGCCACTCGGGCTATTATTATCAGGTATTATTAATATTTTTATCGGTGTTATTCCATCAGTAATTACAAGTGTCTGGCTATTTACTATATTCTATCTAATCAACGGTTGGTTACAAGGTATGGGATGGCCTCCTGGTGCTAGAACTTTAGTATATTGGTTTGGAAATAAAGAACGTATTACTTACGGTACAATTTGGAATCTATCACATAATTTTGGTGGAGCTATTGCACCTTTACTAGCAGGTGCTGGCTTGGCACTTGCTGGAAATGATCCATTGGCACAAGCACGTGCAGCATACTGGTTCCCAGGAGTAGTCGTATGTATCATGGCAGTTATTATTTATTTTATTCAAGAAGACACTCCAGAATCAGTTGGATTACCACCAATTGAAGAATATAAATCAGAAGAATATCGTGAAAGTGACAATGCTAAACTTGAAGAAGATGCTGCCGCTGTTGAAATGAGCATGGGTGAAATTGTTAAGAAATATATTTTGCCAAACACTAAATTAATGTGGTCCTCACTTTACGCTGCTCTCGTTTATATTTTACGTTATGGTATCGTTTCTTGGACCCCTAAGTTCTTAGCAACTAGCATTCAAGACGGTGGTAAAGGTATCACTGCTGCTGCCGGCATGGGAGGATTTTCTTTCTTCGAGCTTGGTGGAATTGCTGGTATGTTAATTGCAGGTTGGGTATCAGCTAAATTATTCAAGAATTCTAAACCTCTAACTAACGTTGCTTGTTTAATCATTACTCTCATATTATTAGTTGCTTATTGGTTTATTCCAGCTGGTCCTGAATATATGATTTGGGACTTTGCAATCCTTATTGGTCTAGGTGCTTCTATTTATGGTCCAGTTATGATGGTTGGTTTATACGCAATGGAACTCGTTCCTAAAGCTGCCGCTGGAGCTGCTGCTGGCTTGTCTGGTACTTTCAGTTATGTTGGTGGCGCTACTGTTGCTACTTTAGTTATTGGTATTATCGTTGACCATTTAGGTTGGGGTGTTGCCTTCATCGTATTTGGTATCTCTGGTATTGCTGCTATCATTTGTACCCTACTTTCACGTGATAAATCTCTAGAATATTGGGAAGATGACAAAAAATAATCTAAGTATATATGAGTTTTAAAAAAATAACGTTGTATTAATTCTATAAAGAATTGATACAACGTCATTTTTATTTTAATATCATTTGAAAAAGTATTCTGTTTAATTTACTGGGCTATCGATACTTTGGCTTAATTCCAGATTTTCATTTGCCACTTGGACTATTTCTTCAATCTTACTTTGAATTGCCATTAAAGCCCCTGCCCCTAAATAAAGACGTGCTGGTAGATTTCCGCCTACACCCTATTAAATTTCTACTTATGATATGGTCTACCAGCATTTATCATGAATCCACGGTAAATTTGTTCTGTTAAAACCATTCTCATCAGTTGATGAGGGAGTGTGAAACGACCAAAAGAAATTTTTGTGTTTGCTCTTTTTAAAACTTCAGGACTTAGTCCCAAAGATCCACCGATAACAAAAGTAATATCACTGGTACCATATGTTCCTAAATCTGCTAACTCTTTAGCAAATTCTTCCGAAGAACGTTCTTTTCCTTCAATAGCAAGGGCGTATACATATTCTTTATCTTTGATTTTCGCTAATATCCGTTCTCCCTCTTTTTCTTTCACGCCTTCCATTTCAGCTGGACTTAATTTTTCAGGAGCTTTTTCATCAGGAACTTCGACAATTTGAAATTTGCAAAAAGTTCCTAGACGTTTTGCATATTCTGCAATTCCCTGTTTTAAATATTTTTCTTTTAACTTACCCACACCAATAATTTTTATATTCATTAAAAATCCACCTTCACACACAAGTTATTCACAAAGTTATCCACATATCCACAATTATAATTCCCATATCTTGTTACGAATATATTTTCGCCACAAGATTTATTGTTTCTTAATTTGTCAAGAATTAATTACTTATTCACAGGAACATTAAATAAAATTAATTTTTATAACTGCTTACAAACATTATTATATCAACGTTTATTTTAATAATTATAGCTAGATTATAAAGTTATCAACAGTTATTCCACAGTCTGTGGATAACTTTGTTTTTGTCTTTTTCCTTTATTTTGTAGCATTTTTAGACTTTTCAACAACCTTAAAATTTATTATCCAAACATCTATCCACAAAATAAAAAACACATATCTATATTACAAGATATGTGCTTAAATTTCTAATTAATTTTCGTTAGAAGCTGATGTTGTATTCGAATCGTTTGCTTCTAAAGTCAACTTCACATTAGTAGTCTTCTTACTACCTTCATGATAATACTCAATTGAAACAGTATCACCAATCTTATGTTTGTACAATTCTTCTTTCAATGTCGCTACATCGCTAATCTTCTTACCATTAACCTTTGTAATCACATCATACTTCTTAATATCAGTGTTCTTCAATGGAGAATCAGATTCAACACTCGCAATTACCACACCTTCAGTCACACTACTTGGCAATTTCAAAGTTGATGATTGATCACTAGAAGAAATGTTACTCAAATCGACCACTGCCACACCTAAGGCTGGACGAGATACTTTACCATTTTTCACAAGCTGATTAATGATCTTAACAACTTCATTACTTGGAATTGCAAATCCCATTCCTTCAACTGATGTACTGTCACTGCCATATGAACTTATGCCAGTAGAAGACAATTTCATGGAATTAATTCCGATTACTTGACCTGCTAAGTTAATTAAAGGACCACCAGAGTTACCAGGATTGATGGCTGCATCTGTTTGGATTACCGTTGCTTGACCAGTTGCATTACCAGAACTATCAGTTACATCAATTGTACGTTTTTTAGCTGAAATAATCCCCTCAGTCAATGAAGTTGCATATTGGGACCCCAATGGAGAACCAATAGCTAATGCAGTTTCACCAACTTGGATATTATCTGAATCTCCGAATGACGCTACTTGTTTTACATCCTTAGCGTTTATCTTCAATACCGCTAAGTCACTAACTGCATCATGTCCAACTTCTGTAGCAGAGACTTTTTTACCACTAGCCAAGATAATTTCAATCTTATTGGATCCAGAAACAACGTGATTATTAGTTACAATGAAAGCTGTATTCCCAGATTTTTTGTAAATCACACCAGAACCTTCACTAGTACTTGTTGTTTCTCCTTTACTACTATTACCAAAGATTGCTTCAAGTGAATCAGATGCACTGCTAGAAGAATAAGCTTCAACTGAAACTACTGCATTTTTCACTGATTTGAAAGCTTTAGTTGTCTGACTACTTACATCTACCTTAATATTAGATGTTTTCGTTGTTCCCAAAGAATTGTTGGAAGTTACATTTTTATTTTCATACCAGTTGTATCCACCAACTGCAATACCTCCACCAAGTAGGCCTGCTACTAAGCTAACAAGTGCAACTTTCTTGATAATTTTATTATTGTTATTGTTGTTGTTATTTTGATTATTATTTGATGAATTTAATTCTGTAAATTTTCCTTCAATAGGACCTCTTTCACCCATTTTTCCAGCCCCTTTCAAGCTATTTCATAACCTAATTCTAGGATCTAATTATGAAAATTTTGCGAACAAAATAATTAATTTTCTCTAAAAAACTTTCTTTATAATTGGATTAATGGAGTGGCTTGTTTAGGATCTGTATCACAAATTTCAAAGTCATGACCAACCGCTAAATCGTGTTCTTTCATGATATCTTCTACTGTGACATGCGCTAATGCCTTAACATTATTTTCCTGACTTAGATGTCCCAAGAATATTTTCTTAGTATTATTTCCCAAAACATCCATCAAAGCTGCAGCCCCATCATCATTCGACAAGTGCCCTGTATCACTCATAATTCTTTGTTTCAATGACCAGGAGTATGGTCCCATCCGCAACATTTCTGTATCATGATTACATTCAAATAGATAAGCTTCAGCATTATTAATCACACCAGCTACACTATCTGGGACATAGCCAGTATCTGTAACAATCGCAAATGAAGATTTTCCGTGATGTAACTCATAAAATTGAGGTTCAGCGGCATCGTGTGATACACCAAAACTTTCAATATCAACATCGCCAATACTCAAAGTCTTCCCCATATCAAAAATATGCTTTTGCTCCAAAGGAACTTTGCCAATTTTCGCACTCATTGCGTCCCAAGTTCCTTGATTAGCGTAAATATTCATGCCATATCTTCTGGCCAAAACACCTACACCCTTGATATGATCGCTATGTTCATGCGTTACTAATAAGCTATCTACATCCTTCAAAGTTCTACCAATCGAATTCATCAATTCTTCGATCTTTTTCCCAGATAAACCTGCATCTACTAGTACTTTACTCTTAGGTGTTTCAATATATGTAGCATTACCAGTACTTCCGCTTGCTAAAACGCTGATTTTCATTCCTTGATCTTCCAAATCTAAAATCTCCCTAATTAGTTTCCAACGATAATAATAACAATTTAGTCTTCTTTTTTAAAGTTAATCGCTTTATTTTGTGAATTTATAGCTCATTTCTAACAACTTTAATATCTGTTCTGGAGCTACTTTTTTCAATTGTACGCTAATCCAATGTTGCTTATTCATGTGATATGCAGGTAAATATCCTTCTGATTGCTGCAAAATCTCAATTAATTCTGGCTCTAATTTTAAATCTATAATTTCTTCTAATTGAGTACCTTTTAATCCTAATTTTTCTGCTTCAACATCCATAATAATCGCATACCATTTACGATTGTAGTGGTGCCTAAGAACTGCATAATTAGGGTTTTTCTTCCATAAATATTCTGGATTTACTTGATGATGTTCAGCGACATATGCAAATAATTCTTTACGTTCCACTAACTCTACCTTCCTCAGCCAAATCGTGCAAAAAAATAGAACTAAGAAATTTTCCTAGTTCTATTTTCTCACTAATCATCCATAATTGCACCAGTGAACGCATTTAAGCGTCGATATTGCACAATTCCAGATGAATCACTCTTAATCTTCACATTCCATGTTGGAATTAAAATTGTATTATTATTTGCTGTCAATAACTTCGTATAACCTAGTTTTACCCATTTAACCGTTGAATTAGCTGGAATCTTGTTATATTGATACAACAAAATAACTGCTCGTCTCTGGCTAATCGTCTTCTTCACTTCTCTTAATTGTTGTATTTTTGCCAAATGACGTTGAGTATAACCTACAACATAACCACCTTTAACCGTAAATCTCAATTGACCCTCAGGTGTATAGATTGGCTTTCCATGCACCATTTGCGTATAAACAATGGTATTTTTACTTGATAATTCTTTAGAGTATGCATAGTCTTTCCCATGAATTATCAAGCTCGCATCATCAACTACTGAATTTAAAGTTTTTTGTGGATTATCGCTATCATTTATTTTAATTAACGTGGTAAAATCACCTGTCAATTTATGATCATTATATGTCCAGGTAACGTAACGTAAATCAGTATCAGCTTTATTCTTCAAATCATCGCTATTAGGACTTGCAAGATAATAACCTTCACTAGCTCGATTCGACAATATCGGATTTATTTCAATCTGATCATTCCGAATACTCTTCATAATCGTTTCATTAGCACCCTGGTTAGAATTCTTTATTGATACTACAGACCAATTTTGTTGAAAGTAGGTAAATATCAAAAAGATATCGAGAACTATGAAAGCTAGAAAGAATATCCACTCAATTCGTCTAAAATTCATACTTCATTCACCTACTTTCCAAAATTTTGAAATAGTTGTTCATAATCAATCCATCTGCCATCAACTTTTATTAGGTAAGTTGGTACCAGATCCACAACTTGACTTGAACTATCATTACGTTGCCAAGAGTATGCGATTTTTATAGCTCTTACACGATTAGAACTATAACCTATGCTTGATAAGCGATTTAAAATATCACTCGTTGATGGTAGTGTCTTTTGCTTATTAGTATTTGGCAATGGTACTTGTAAACCATACAAAGAGAACATAAATCTTTGTCCATTTGAAGTAACATTTTGTAAGCTATAAGTCCCATAATTATACTCTGAAACAATTGGAAATCCCGCAATATAGTTACGATAAATTACTTCGCCAGTCTTACTCTCATAATTAGAATATCTAACATCATCTAATGTAACTCCTAGAGAATTAAGCTTGGCTAGATTAATCTCTAAAGTCTTACTAAAGCTTACTTTCGGCTTATTTTTATCATTACTATCATAATTGATATATTCGACTTCACCATGCTTATTATCAACTGTCATCCTCTGATTAGCGTCATCAGAATAAACCGTCTTACCATCTTGTTGCTTAGTTGTGATTGTTGCTGAAGTATTAGCCCCCATCAACTTAGCCACCATATTACCAGCAGATTCTTTATTAATTAGATAGCTATATTCGTTTAATTTTACCCCTTGCGGATATGTCCAACGATAGCCATCACCTATATTTTCCAAAGCAGTCGCTACTGACTGAGTATGCTTGGCTTTAGTCAATGCCATTAAAGATTTAACATTCAGATTTTTCACACTTACTCTATAAATATTTTGCTTCTTACTATTTAAAAAATAAATTGTATTTCCTGAATTACCAGTTGGAATAATAATCTGATCGACATTATCTTTATCTTTAGTAATCTTTTTAGGTGCCTTATCAAACAAGATGTACACATACTTTATTGGCAATACATCTGGGTAATTCAAAATCAAGCTATGACTTTGATTAACTGTGGCCAAATATTTAGGAACATTCTGCTTCGCTACGGTTTTTAATGATGTTATTTCAACTCTATTCATAATCTTTTTAGCTTGATTAGTAATATCTGAACGATGATTGAAATATTGATATTTCTTAGTAGTAGTCTCGTTATACATCAAGCTCGTTGGAGTATATACATCATCTAGCCTTTTATTTGAAGCATTCGTTACACCACTGCTTGTATCAACTGGTGTACGTCCAACGTTTTGAAAGAAGGTAGTAGGATTAAACCAGATTAACCAGGTAAAAGCAATACTGATAACGACGGTTAAAATTAAACCCAGATGTAACATCCATGTCCTAATTTTCATCCCACAAATCCTCCTCACTATATTCTTCATATGGTAAAGAAATATAGAATGTTGAACCTTTACCTTCTACACTATCTACCCAAATGCGACCATGATGAAGTTCGATTACTTCTTTAGAAATCGCTAATCCTAAACCAGTTCCTCCTTGAGCTCTTGAACGTGCTTTATCAACACGGAAGAAACGATCAAAGACATGACCTAGATCTTTCTTTGGAATTCCTAAACCTTGGTCACTGATACTTAGAATTACATTATTATGTGTTTCCAATAAACGACAAGTGATTACCCCACCATCAGGAGAGTACTTAATCGCATTATTCATGATATTGTCGACCACTTGAATGAATTTATCAGTATCTAACTCTACCCATAAATCACGTTTAGTAAAGTCACGTTTAATCGTGTAATTCTTAGTTTTAATATCTCGCGTATCAATCTTATCTTTCTTCAACATCATGTCGAAACGATCCAGAATATAATTTACTAGCCCATTAATATTAACTAATTCTAGATCTAATTTTACAGTTCCAGAATCCATTCTCGATAAGCTCAGCAAATCATTAATCATACGTATCATTCTGTCAGTTTCATCTTGTGTAACCTTTAAAAATTCTGGAGCAACTTTTTCATCTCTCCAAGCGCCATCATTCAACGCTTCAATGTAACTACGCATACTTGTCAAAGGTGTACGCAATTCATGGGAAACATTAGAAACAAATTGCTTACGTTCTCTATCAATCTTTTGTTGTTCCGTAACATCGTGTAGCACGCAGACAATCCCTGAAATAAAGCCAGATTCCCTTTGAATAACTGAGAAATAGGCATTCAAGATTAAGTCTTTTTCACCTGACATATCAAGGACAACTTCATCTTGTTTTTCTAGCAAATCTCTTAACGTATATTGGTTACGAATATCCAAAATATCTAAGATTGACTTACCTAATACTTCGCCTTCAGAAATATCGAGATAATTCATCGCCATATCATTAACAATCGTTATCCCACCACGTCTATCAGTCGCAATCACACCATCAGACATATGCGATAGCACACTGTCCAATCTTCTTCTTTCTGATTCAGAAAGCTCCTGAGTTTCTTCAACACGAATTGATAAATTATTTACAGCTTGTGCTAATTGTCCTAATTCATCATTTCCATATTGATGTACGTGTCCTGAGTAATCTCCACGTGCAATCCTAGCTGTTTGCCGTTTCATTTCTTCGATTGGCTTAGTAATCGAACTTGAAACAATAATCGCTAAAACCATACCGATAACAATCGCAATTAACGAAGCAGAAGCAAAAATCACTACAACGTTATTTACCGAGTCATATACACTCGCCATATCTGCCCGAGTATAAATTGCCCCAACAACTGCGTTATTATTGCTTGATACATTCAGCAAAGGTGTGATTGAAATGTAATATTGCTTATTATCATTCCGATTATAAGTCGTCTCTGTATATGTACGACCTGTATAAAGCACGCCTTTAACTGCACTATTTGTTGTCTTTTGCCCGATTAAAGAACGACTATTTACATCACTATCTCCCCTGATAGTGCCTTTCGCATCTATTACTTGAACTTCTTGAATATTAGCGTTATTAATATCATCCAAGATGTTCTTAATTTTAGTGTTAGCCCCTTCTGTATCCGTCCTACTCAAAGCAACTATTAATGAATTTTCAACATAAGTAGACAATTCCACTCGTTGTTTGAAAGATTTTAAATTATCATTTTTTAGTTGTCTAACAAATATAGCCCCAACAATTTGAAAAGTTATTAATAATAACAATGCAAATACAAGGGCTATTTTAAAATGGATTGAATGGAAGAAGCGAACTTTTTTATTCATATTTTCTGCCTCTATCATTCCTTACCACCTATTCAACTTCTGGATTGCGTAAATAATAACCTACACCACGACGTGTTACTAACCAAGTTGGACGACTAGGATTATCTTCAATTTTTTCTCTTAAACGACGAACTGTTACATCCACGGTACGTACATCACCAAAATAATCATATCCCCAAACTGTCTGCAACAAATGTTCACGCGTCATAACTTGACCTAAATGTTGAGCTAAGTAATGTAATAGCTCAAATTCGCGATGAGTTAATTCAATTCTTTGACCATTCTTAGACACAGTGTATGCTTCTGGATGAATTGTCAAATCACCAACAGTAATTTCAGAATTCTTGTCATCTTCAGCAGAAGACTTTGCGGCTACTGCTGATTGACGACGTAAATTAGCCTTAACACGAGCTACTAATTCACGGTTAGAGAAAGGTTTAGTTACATAGTCATCTGCACCTAATTCCAAACCTAGAACCTTATCAATTTCAGAATCCTTGGCTGTTACCATAATGATTGGCATGTCATGTGTCTTACGAACTTCACGAGCTACTTCTAAGCCATCAATTTTTGGCAACATCAAGTCAAGTAAAATTAAGTCTGGTTCTACTTCCTTAACTTGTTGTAAAGCTTCTTCACCATCATAGGCTGTATAAACATCATAACCTTCTTTGGTTAAATTAAATTTTACGATATCTGAGATGGGTTTTTCATCATCTACTACAAGTATCTTTTTCATAGTTTAATACCTCCTGTCTACTAGTTTTAGCAGACATCTTATAAACAGAATAAAATTTCTCATTCTGTACCATTTTCAATTATAACCTAAATTATGTAATCAAACAAAAATTACCTGAATTCGATTAGTTTTAATCAGTCATTCAAACAGTTCATTTGCCAATTCTCAAAAAAATATATTCAAAAAGATTGTACACAACTAAAAAAATATGTATAATATCAATGAAAACGTTATCATTTATATTTTAAGGAGATGATTTTTTATGAGTAAGTCATATATTACAGGATCGTTTGAAGGACATGTTGATTTTATCAACTACCAAGATTTAGTAGAAGGTGCTTCTAAAGTTATTCCGGGTCCATCATTTGGTTATATCCACAGTGGTGCAGAAGATTTATATACTTATGACCAAAATGTAACTTCATTTAACCATAAGCTAATTGTTCCACATGTCTTAATGGATGTTGAAAAACCAGATACTTCTTTTACATTTGATAATGATGAATTAACAGCTCCTATCATCATGGCTCCTGTTGCGGCTCATGCTTTAGCACATGAAAATGCAGAAGAAGCTTCCGCTAAAGGTGTTTCTGACTTCGGTACTATTTATACAGCAAGTTCATTTGCTTCACGTTCCCTAGAAGATATTCGTGCAGCTGCCGGTCCTTCTTCTCCTTTGTGGTTCCAATTCTATATGAGTAAGGATGACGGAATTAACTTGAATATTATTGATATTGCTGAAAGAAATGGGGCTAAAGCTATTATTCTTACAGCTGATGCCACAGTAGGCGGAAATCGTGAAACTGATCGCCGTACAGGTTTCACTTTCCCTGTTCCTTTACCAATCGTAAAAGAATATCAATCAGGTGTTGGTCAAACCATGGATACAGTTTACAACTCAGCTAAACAAAAATTAAGTCCTAAAGATGTTGAATTTATTGCTTCACATTCTAAATTACCTGTTTATGTAAAAGGTGTTCAAGCACGTGAAGACGTAAATCGTTCCTTAGATGCCGGAGCTAAAGGTATCTGGGTATCTAATCACGGTGGTCGTCAATTAGATGGTGGTCCAGCTGCATTTGATTCACTACAATATGTTGCTGAAGCTGTTGACGGACGTGTTCCAATCGTTTTTGATAGTGGTGTACGCAGAGGTCAACACATCTTCAAGGCTTTAGCTTCTGGTGCTGACTTAGTTGCTATAGGTCGTCCAGCTATTTACGGTTTATCTTTAGGTGGAAGTACTGGTACACGTGAAGTTTTTGAACATCTAAAACACGAACTAGAAATCGTTATGCAACTCGCAGGAACACAAACCATTGAAGATATTAGAAATACTACTTTACGTAATAATAATTTTATTTAACAATTAATCTTCTTATTTTGATACTGATATAATTTTTAGACCACTAAAGAATTTTCTTAACTTTTCAGTTTCTATAATCTAAAGATTGGTAGGTGATTTTATCATGAAAGAAGTAAGTCATAAAACTGGGATTTTAATGTTCTTTACTCTTTTTGCAGCTTACGTTACTTTTGCAGCTAGTTGGGTTGGCGGATCAAACTTAGGACCACAAATTATTCATACTTATTTTAGTGGTAACGTATCACCAGTTATAGGTCAAGTTGTTAATTACACTATTACAATCGCACGTGTGATTGCTAATTTCCTAGCCGCTCTTGTTTTAATGAAATTAGGTATTAAACGTGCCGCTCAATTCGCCCTGCTGCTATTATCTTTTTCCTTAGTTGCTGCATGGATGCCTAATTATTGGATGTACGTTGGGGCTCGTATGCTTATGGCTCTAGGTGGTTCAATGATTATGGTATATATGAATCCCATAGTAGTGAAATTCGTATCACGTGAACAAAAAATCTTTTATTCGTCTTTTATCACAGCTTCCTATAATATTGGGGCCTTTATCATGGCTATTGCATTTGTTTTATTTGCTAATGCTATGCGTTATAACTGGCGTATTACTTTAAGTTGTATTGCTATTCTAAGTATTATCTTCTTTACTATTTGGTTATTCAAATCTGAAGACTTTGCGACATCTAGCAATGAAAAAGTTAAAAATGATTATACATATGGTACAGCCATTAAGGATTTATTTGTATGGAAATTTTCGATTGGATTTAGTGCATTTTTATTCCTATATGTTATGACTCTAACCAGTCTTCCTCCTACTCTAACTGGGTTCTTTTCAGGTTTTAAGTCTGAAGCGATGATTTGTGCTGTTTCTGGTGGTGGTATGGTAGGTACTTTACTAATGCTTAAAGTTAAACTTGAGCGTAAGCGTAAACCTGTCCTATTAGCCTTAGGAACTATTGCGATTGCATCAATCTCTATCGCAGTATTCTTTGCTGGAATCGCACCTATCGTTTCATATGTTCTTTTATTCATTGGTGGAATTGCTTTATTTGCTCAGTATCCTATTTACTTAAACATTCCACATGAATTGCCAAATATGACTCCTCAAAAATCTACCTTGATGTTTGGGATTATTTGGGCTTTAACTTATGGAATGTATACTATTTTAAATATCATCTGGAGTCTAGTTCTTGGTTCAAGTGGTTTAATGGTATCTAATATCTTTTATATAGTTGCTTCTTGCCTTTACTTAGTTGCAATTATCTTTTTACCAGAAACTTATCATAAAAAATAAGTTCTTAATACTTTTTTCTAGTAAAATCAAAATATCTAAAAGGTTAGAGAATAAAGCCTTTCTAATATGAAAAAAGGCTAAAAATCAAAAAGTCGTCAAAGAATTGCAAATTAAAATGCAATCTTTGACGACTTTTTTGCTAGACGTAGACTTTTAAAAAGCGTCAAATTTAACGCTTTTTAACGCTTTTCATATCGAGTATTAACAGATTTTCCAGTTTTCTTAACCTTTCCTTGTTCAATAAGTTCGTTTAATAGCTTTCTTACATGATAAGGTGTTGTTCCCAACACTTGTTGTAGTTCTTTTCGTGTTTGTTTTCCATTCTTTTCTAACATAAAGAGAACCGTTTCTTCACTAATATTATCCTTTTTATCTGACTTATCAACTTGATTCTTTCTCCAATTTACATTAGGCAATAATACCTTAAATGAATTTGGTCTAACTTCAAATTCTGGTAATTTATTCGTCCCATTATATGCCTCATACATACGACGAATACCAGTTCCATAATTTTCAATATATTTTAACTTATCGAGAATATGAACTAATTGAGGATTTCGCACAGCTGTCATCCCATCCTTAACTTCTTCCAATGTAAGTCCATCTGGAATTCCACCCAGAGAAAGAATTTCCATCCGATCATCAAATATCTCAATTTTAATCGTAGAATGCAACATATAATCTCTATGTGCAAAAGCATTTACAACTGCCTCACGAATAGCTACTTCTGGATAATTCTTTGTTTCATGTCGTCGAGGATCTCCATCAATTTTAACTTCCATGTAGTTATTTAAGTTAATATAGTATAATAATTCATCTACTAAAAAAACTCCTATATTTTATTCCAACGCAAATTTTTCGATAACTTTCGCTACTCCATCGTGATCATTATCAACTGTTATTTCATTGGCTACTTCTTTAACTGCTGGAACTGCATTTTCCATCGCTACTCCGATTCCCGCAAACTTAATCATTGAAATATCATTTTCC
This sequence comes from Ligilactobacillus sp. MP3, assembly GCF_024436335.1. NCBI lineage: Bacteria > Bacillati > Bacillota > Bacilli > Lactobacillales > Lactobacillaceae > Ligilactobacillus > Ligilactobacillus sp. MP3. The sequence continues at coordinate 57,991 of NZ_JANFQI010000008.1, read as the reverse complement.
TCATCACCAATTGCCATTACATTTTCTGCAGTTAAATCCAACTCTTCACATAGTTTAGCTACCGCATTACCTTTACTTACACCTTTTGTATATGCTTCATAATAGAAAGCTGCTGTTTTAGTGAATTCTAGTCTGTTTTCTAATTGTTCGAAATAAGTACGATCTGCAATAGCTGGATCCAAAATTTCAGGTTCATCAATAAACATTCCCTTGATCAAAGGTACATTTCTTAATTCATCAGGTGTACGGTAGGAAATACCCATTGATACAAGATTTGCTTCATATAAAGTGTAGTAACCAATATCTTTGTTACATGTATAAATTCTATCAGGACTGATCACTTGGAAATGAAGATTCATTTTACGTGCAATGGCTTCTAAATCAACGAAATCTTCATATGTAAGTCCTTGATGATAAATTACTTTTCCACTCGTACTTTGGACTACTGCACCACCAAAACTAACTACATATTGATTATCATCATTATCCAAACCTAATTCTGCTAATAGTTTCAACGCTCCTGGTAGCGGTCTTCCTGTACAAATAACTACTTTAATTCCTTGTGCTTTCGCTTTTTTAATTGCTGCTTTTACGCCAGCAGTTAATTCTTTTTTTGAATTTACTAAAGTTCCATCAATATCAATCGCAATTAATTTAATATCCATATTAATTTCCATTCCTTTGTTACCGTTTTACATTTCTACTATATCATAGCTAAGATTAGAATCTAAAAAATTTATTGCTACTCCTTTACCTTATTCGTATAATTATACTATATCTAAGGGGGAGCATGATTATGATTACTTGTGATAAATGTGGTACTAAATTACCTAAAAATGCTGAATTCTGTGCTTATTGTGGTTCAGAAATCAAGAAAACAGTCAACACCAGCTCTAAGAGTAAAAAATATTTCTTATCTCCACATGTACTTTTCAATCCATTAAAAAAATTTTTACCTACATTCAGTATTAAAAGCAAGAAAGGCAAATTTATTTGGACTATTGTCATTTTGATTCTTATTTTTATATTTTTCTCTTTAAATAGTTCTCCATCCTTTAATCAATTTTTACAAGACGAACCTACTTTTAAAGTATCTGCTATTAATTCTGAAAGCAAAGTTAAAAACCTATACTTTAGCATAGATGATAAAACTAAAACAGTTTCATTAGTTGATGCTAAATCATCTGCTGAAAAAGGTGTATTTTATGAAGGATTAAATTCTAAATATACTGTAACTGATGACTATTTATATATTAGTGAAGTTATCGGTAACCATACCCTTACTATATTTCTAAAAGATTTACAGTACAATGATGGAACTTACACAGCAAAAGTTAAAATACTTGGTTATATTCCAGGAGTTGCTAATAGTTCCATATTTAATAAAAATACTTATCAAAAAATTATTTTAGAAAAAGTAAAATAATTTTCAAGATTAAAAAATCGTCAAAGATACGTTTTGAATAACGAAATCTTTGACGATTTTTGATTATACTTCTTCAATCTATTTCAAATAGAATATTACTTAATTCTTATCTATTTTCAAATGAATCAATACTTATCATCTTGTTAGTATTAATTAGATTTTTTGTGTCTAAGTCAGTGTCTAAAATTGGCCCACTCATTATACACTGACCTTTCTTTAATCTTGTTAATCTTGCTTCAAATATATTCTTTTCTTTAGCATTAGGTGCTATATAACCAGCTAAAGATGACACTTGATCTTCTGGTGGTAAAAAATGTATTTGTTCTGCTGCATTGTATAAAGCATCTACTTCACCTTTTATACTACTCATTGCTTGTGTAGCAAAAATTCCAGACCATCCAAACTTTCTACCTTCTCTTAAAATTTTTACTGTCGGGGATGATGATGAAAAATTAAGATTTTGTATCTCATCTAAAAATATAGGATAGATTGTTCCATCTTTTCTAGTTTGAGAATGATAAAATAAATCCCATAATAAAAATTCTATCATTGTATTTTGTATTTGTCTTTGGTATTGAACCATCTGTAATATTGTAACAGTACCTTCGTAATTAAATACCTTAGACCAATCAAATGAACTTTGATATGTAAAAGGATCTCTATCTAGTAAGACAGACATTCTACTGTAGACATTTTCACCAGAAGTTGTTTCTAATAACTGTTCTTTAAACTGGGTCAATGTATAATCAGTAGGATTATTTTTATATCCTTTCAACATAATCCTTCTAGCTAATGACTTTTGTTGAATTCCTAAATGAAAAATAAAATCAAGGACTTCAATAATTCTATCTACCATATCTTCAGGAGTTTCTGTCAATACTAATCCTGGCAAAAATCTCTTTTGTATTTTAAAAGGATTAATAGGTAGTTTTTCTTGATATACAATAACTTCCTTTAATTTTTTACCCATTTTCTTTTTAAAGTTATCATCTAACTCATTATTTAAATAACTATCCGTGTAATCTATTACTAAAGAACTAACTTTATTTTTACTTAATTCCCACATAATAGTCTGCAAAAAATATGTTTTTCCTTGTCCAGATTTTCCTGTAACAAGCATATGCTTATTAGATAGTTGTGGATTACCATACTCCCAATATATTTTCTTGTTTCCTGTGAGTCTTTTACCTAGATATATTCGAGTATTAGCAGATAATCTTCCTGTATCTGAACTTTTCTTTATGGAAGAGTTCACCATCAAATTATCTACTTTGTCTATATTTTTTGGCTTATCATTTTTTATATTACTAAAAGTAGAAATTTTATCATCTCTTGAAGTTTGTATACTTCCCTTTCTATTCGAAGTACTCTCTACTGTATTTTGACCTTTTTTTACTACATAATCTTTAACTTCATCTTTATTTTCTTTAATAGTTGTATTTTGTAGTTTTTCTACCTTTTCTTGCTTATCTGGCGATACAGATATATCATTGTTTTTTACTGAATTATCTTTTGCAATACTTTGTTTTTCTTCTACTATGTGATTTTTAGTTTCAAAATTATCTCTTTTTATCGCTATATTTTGCGGATTCTCTACTATTTCTCGTTTATCTGTTAATACAGACATCTCTTTATCTTCTATTGAGCTATCTCTTGTTATATTCTGTATTTCTTTTACTGTATGATTCTTAGTTTTATTTTTTAGAGTATTTTTTTCATTTACGAATTCTTTTTCTTCATTAAGTGAAGATTTCTTAATATCCTTTAGTTCGTCTTGAATTAATTTTTTTACAGGAACTTCAATATGAATATTATCTAGTCTTTTACCACATTTGGGGCAAAACACTTCATTCCCAATCAACTTATTTCCACAAAAAATACAAAAATTCATCTAAGCCTCATCTCTCTTAGTTAATATCTACAAAAGTTGGATTTGCTTCTTCAGTAACAGTATTATAATCTTTATCTTCTACTTCACCAAATGTTACGGATAATTTGTTTAGTGAACCAAGCATATCTTCTTTCAATAATCCTTGACATGTAACAGTTTTTGTAACTCCTGGATTTACTCTTACTGGTGCATCAGCATCATAGGTGTCTCCGTTATCTTGTAACATTATTACTTGACCTAATTCTTTCGAATCTAAATCCACTGCTGAAACTCCCGATAAATCTAATTTCTTATTACTATTATTTGTTACATCATAATTGAATTGAACAACATAGTATGGGTTCTTTACATTTTCAAAATTTGCCAAAGATAATTGATCTTTATTTTTAGGCTCATATTTTAATATTTTCACATTTTTTATAGTTATAGATAAATCTCCTTGCTTAATTTGTTTATTAGTTTCTTTCTCTTTTATTGTAGTAACTTTTCCATAGTCTGTATTTTCTACATCAGATGAACCATTATTCTCGTCCTCACTAGAACTACTTTCAATACTACTTGTGCTTTCTTCACTACTACTTACTACTTTTTCTTTTGATTTATCTTCTGAAGAAGTTGTAGTAGTTATCTTTTTGGTTCTTTTTACACTTGTATTTTGAGAATCAGCTTTACCGCATGCACTCAATAAACTCCCCGAGAATGTTACGATACTTAAAAGTAATAATGTTTTAAATAGTGTTTTCTTCATTTTTATACCCCTATCTTTTTATTCATAATATTTAGTCTATACTAAAATATCCTTTTTAACAATAAAATTTATAACTAAAAAATAGGCATGAAAATTTTCCATACCTATTCTTAATATTATTCAAATGCCATCTGATTTGTGTATAAATTGTAATAAAATCCTTTTTCTTTCAATAATTCTTCATGGCTACCTTCTTCTAGAACATTGCCATCTTTTAACACTACAATCTTATCTGAATTAATAATAGTTTTTAATCTATGTGCAATTACAAAACTTGTTCTACCAGCAATTACTGCGTCCATCGCCTTTTGAATCTTTTCCTCAGTTACAGTATCAACATTTGAGGTTGCCTCATCCAAAATTAAGAATGGTGGGTTGGTCAATATTGTTCTTGCAATTGAAATTAACTGTTTTTGTCCTGTTGAAAATACTGAATTTTCGTCATTAATTTCAGTCTTATAACCTTGTGGTAAAGTCAAAATAAAATCATGAATGTTTGCTTGTTTAGCAGCTTCCTCAACTTCCTTTTGAGTGGCATTAGGTTTCCCATACCTAATATTATCTGCCACAGTTCCACTAAATAATATTGAATCCTGCAAAACAATACCTACATTATTGCGAAGAGATTCTAGAGTTAAGTCCCTAACATCAACATCATCAAAAGTTACCTTTCCACCTGTAACATCATAGAAACGGTTCAACAAGTTCATTACGGTGGTTTTCCCAGAACCAGTTGGACCAACTAATGCCACTGACTCACCTTTATTTACAGAAATATTAATTCCATGCAAAATTTCCTTGTTTTCATTGTATCCAAAGTGAACATCTTCTAACTTAACTCCTTTTTCAAGTGACTTAAGTTCTTGTCCTGTTGAAACTTGATTTTCTTCATCTTGTTCTTCAATTGTTGCTAGACGTCTACCACCTGTCAGTGCTAATTGGATCATGGAATAAATAGAAGTTAACTGAGTTAAAGGTTGGAAATAAGTCTGTGAATACTGTACGAAAGTCACAATTAACCCTAAACCAACTGCTCTACTATAAGTTCCGTCAACCACCCATAATGAACCCATCGCAATCACAATAGATAAGTTTAATACAGATAATCCTTGCATCATTGGAAAAAGAATTCCTGAATAAAATTGCCCCTTAAACATCGCATCGCGGACTTTTTTATTATGAACTTTAAATCCCTCAACTGATTCCTTTTGCAATCCATTGGTGATAATTACTTTTTGCCCATTAATCTGTTCATTAATATATCCATTTAAATTACTAATTTCATCTTGTTGAGCATCTAAATACTTGCGTGCCTTTCTCATAATTATCCAACTCAAAACTACAACAAATGGAGTTGAGGCCACTGTTACTAAAGCTAATCTAACATCTATTCTGAACATCATCCATATCGTTCCAATAAACAGTGCTGTTTGCGAAATAACTTCAAATACCGCATTGTTCATCGCATTAAAGATATTATCCAAATCAGAGTTAAACAATGACAATATCTTTCCATCTTGATGCGTATCAAAATACTTAATCGTCATCTTCTGTAACTTACTAAATAAGTTTTCACGCATATTATTAGTTGAATGAGCATTAAACCTTGAAGTAATAACCCATGTAAATAGCATAATAATTGCATTTAAAATAAAGAAGATCAGCATCAATTTCAAAGCTTGATAAAAATCATCCATTGATGCTGTTGCCCTAGTAGCTGGATTGAAATACTGTTCTACATATTTTGTTAATGCTGTAAGTGCCAAACCTGAGTAATGTGGGGCTTCAACTTGCGCCCACGTAAAAATGATTGTAAATAGCACTACCAGCGTAATTCCTTTCCAGTAAGGTCTTAAATACTTAATAAAGTATCTTAACGATTTTCTAGTATCACTCAATGATATCACCTGCCTTTTCTCGTGCTTTTTGAGTTGCATAAATTTCTTGGTAAATTGGTGAATTTTTTAGCAATTCTTGATGAGTTCCTTGAGCTACTAACTTACCATTATCTAAAACAATAATCTTATCTGCATTCATTACTGATACAATTTTTTCAGCAATAATAAATGTCGTTGTATTTTTTAACTCTTTTTCTAATGCTTCTTGAACCAACTTTTCAGATTTAGCATCTAAAGCAGAGGTTGAATCATCTAGAATTAAAATCTTAGGCTTTCCCACAACGCCTCTAGCTATTGATAGACGTTGCTTTTGTCCTCCTGAATAGTTAGAAGATCGTTCTTCTACCTCGTGATCAAAAGTATCTTTATACCGACTAATGAATTCTTGTGCCTGTGCAATTTGCGATGCACGTTCCAATTCATAGTTAGTTGCATCTGCTTTTCCTTGACGTAAATTGCTAGCAATTGTACCTGAAAATAAAATTGCTCTTTGTAAAACATACGATACAGTATCACGTAATGATTTTTCACTTACATCACGTAGATCATGTCCACCTATTCTAACTGTTCCTTCAGTCGGATCATATAACCGTGGAAGTAATTGTGCTAAACTAGATTTCCCAGATCCTGTCGCACCAACAATTCCTACCATTTCACCAGCTTTAACCTTGAAAGATATATTTTTTAAAGTTGGTTTATCTGCATCTGGATAAGTAAAGGAAACATTATCAAATTCAACCTCTCCACTTAACTTTTCTTCCGGTGCATCATCTTTAAAAATAATATCTGGATCCGTTTCAAGAACTTCTTTAATACGTTTTAAAGAAACTCCTCCACGAGCAAAGATTGACATTACAAAACTACCAATCATAATTGAATATAACAATTGCATAATATAAGTTATATAGGAACTAATTACCGCAATATCACTTGGATGTTCCAGAATTGATCCACCAATCAAGTAAATCGCAGCTGCAATAATAACATATGCAATTAATTCAAAAGATGGAATAACTGTCGAAAAAAGATATCCTATTTTCAAGTTAACATTATTTAAATTGTCAGATGTTTGATTAAATTTATCAATCTCTTGTCCTTCTTGATTGAAAGATTTAACCACACGAACACCTTGTAAATTTTCCTTTGCTTGCGTATTTATCTTATCCATCAAACTTTGAACTTTATTGAATAAATTTCCCATTTTTTTGAAAATAATTCCCGTTATTCCCATAATTAAAACAACCATTAAAACTTCTAACCACCATAAACGTGGAACGGTTATTATTCCCAAAATAAAAGCTCCAATTAAAATCAATGGTACGCGGAAAACTTGCATAAATATGGTCATAATCATATTGGTAACTTGATTCATATCATTAATTAGACGTACCACTAAACTACCAGTTGAGAATTTCTCAATATTTCCAAAAGAAAAATTTTGAATCTTTGTGTATACTTCTTCACGCAAATCACTGGTTACACCTTGAGCTACTCTAGCAGCCGAGTAGACATTAACAATCCCAGCAATAATTCCCACAAGAGCTAAAATTATTAATTGAATTCCGTAGTTTCTAACTTCTGCTTGATTGTCTTGCACTATTGCAGTCAGCACATATTGTAGTAACCTCGGTTGCCAAACCGCGACAAATGCGACAATAAAAATTGAAATAATTGCACTAAGAACTTCTTTTTTATAGTTCTTAAAATGTGCCATCAAAATCTGCATCTTCTTACCTCTCATTCTTCATCTTTGTATTTTTTGAAATTTAAATTCCATTCTTCTAGTAATTCATTTAACTGTTCTATTTTCTTTTTTCCCATTTTCATAATAATTTTTTCTTCAATATCTAGTAATGGTTGAATTTTTAACTTCGCATACTTCTCACCCTCCTCTGTTAAAAAACAATATTTTACTCGGTTATCCTTTTCATCTTGTTCTAAAGTAAGATAACCTTCATCTCTTAGTTGTAAGATTCCTTTATTAATTGATTGTTTAGGAAGATTAGTTCTCTCTACAATTTGTTTTTGAGTTAATCTCGTATGTAAAAGTAATTCATATAAAATCACACTACGATAATCAGTTAACCCATGTTTTTGATTCCAATCCTTGTATTCTCTAGCTCCTTTAGCAATCAATAAATCTAATCTTGATGTTAGTGTTTGGACTTCATCTTTCGTAATACTCACCTCAAACTAAAATTAGTCCTTGTGTAGACTTTTTTAAAATAAAAGAATTATAGTCCCTATAGAGATTATTGTCAAAAAATCTGCTTTTCGCAGAATTTTAATACTTTGTACTAACAAATTGTTAATTTAATGTATATAATATTAATTAGAGAGATTAGATTGTGTACTTTATGTTTTACAGATAGTTTTTTATGGGGTGATTTTTATTAAGAAGGGAACTAAATGGCTAGCTGCAGGTTTAGGCGCTGTAGTCCTTATCTGTGGTGGCTCATTCTTCTATCAAAAGCAACATTTCAATCGTAATATTGAAATTAATGGTGTTAAAGTTGGAGGAATGTCAGTTGCTAAAGCTACGCAAAAACTCAAAACAACTAAATTAAATAACAATGTGTATCTAGGGGAAAAATTACTTGTTAAAGGTAGCGATCCTACCAATTCAACTAATGCTGTTTCTCAAGAAAAGGTTCAAGAGATTTTTGACAAGCAATTCAGCCTTTTCCCATCTAGTCGCAGTTACGACTATCAGGCTAAAGGCGATAGTGATTACTCTTATCGTAAAAACGAATTACGTGCAGCTGTCAAAAGCGAACTCGAACGTTTAAACGTTAGTCGAACAGCTCCTAAAGATGCCTATGCAGAGTTAAAGGATGGTTCTATCCATGTTATTAACGCTAAAAAAGGTAATCAATACGATGTTAATAAAATTATGCAAGAATATGATAAGCAATTTAGCGATAATCAAATAAAACTTACTACTGCCTACACTCAACCAATTAGTGCTGATAGCAAGCAAGTTCAAGCTGATAAAGCTAAATTAGAAAAATTAGCTGATCAAAAAGTTAATTACACTGTTCAAAATAAGACTTATACTTTAGCTGCTAAAGATGTTATTAATTCCGCTAAAATTGTAGATGGAAAATATGAATATAATGCTGCTAATTTAAAGAAGAAAATTGATGATATCAACGACAGTCAAAGTACACTCGATAAGAATCTCAAATTCAAAACAACTGGTGGTTCTGAAATTACCTTAGATAAGGGTACCTATGGATGGGCTCTTAGTCCTATTAAGGCTACAAGATCTATCACCACTGCTTTTGAAAAAGGTGATTCTAACCTTAATGCCAAAAGTGATATCTATGGTGAAGGTTATACCGAAAATGGTCTAGGATATAACACTACATCCAACAGTGGTATCGGAAATTCTTACGTTGAAGTTTCTATCTCCCAACAACACGTATGGGTATATAAAAATGGTACTCAAGTTGCTTCTCTTAATGTTGTTACTGGTACCAATGATGGAAACTATAATACTCCTACTGGCTTGTACTACATCATGTACAAACAGACTAATACTACACTTCGAGGCAAAAATGCCGACAACAGTGCTTATGCAAGTCCCGTTAGTCGTTGGGCTCCATTTACTTTAGATGGATGTGGTTTCCACGATGCTGACTGGCGTAAAAATTGGAGTAGTACTGCTTATCTAAATGATGGATCACATGGTTGTGTTAATGTTCGACCTTCGCAAATCAATCAAATTTACGATAATATTGAACAATATGAACCTGTTGTTATTTATAGCTAAAAAAAGATTTGAAAGCTAATACAGCTTTCAAATCTTTTTTCATTACAGACTATTTTTACACCTCGAAACTATTCAAATAATTTTTTATACTCTCCGTATCCCTTTTCATCTAATTCAGCAACTGGAATAAATTGTAAAGCGGCTGAATTTATGCAGTATCGTAAGCCACCTCGATCTTGTGGTCCATCATTAAAAACATGTCCAAGATGTGATTGTGCCTGACGACTTCTAACTTCTACGCGATGCATACCATATGAATTATCTTCATGATTTGTCACCATTCGATTACTAATCGGTTGAGTAAATGCAGGCCAGCCACAGCCTGAATTATACTTATCTTTAGAAGAAAATAGCGGTTCTCCACTAACAACATCTACATAAATTCCATCTTCAAAAAATTCATCATACTTACCTGTAAAAGCACGTTCAGTTGCTGCATTTTGTGTAACTTGGTAAGCTTCTTCACCAATTCTTTGTCTCAATTCTTCTTTTGTTTCTTTCATTTTGAACACCTCACATTTTAAATTCATCATAATTCAAAATGTGTTGGACACAAAATAATTTGCTTGTGTTTTCATAGACTATTTTTACACTTTGAAAAAATATTAGGTGTTTACAAAGATATAACATCTATTTTATTGTAGAATTCCTCAAATTTATTCATATCAATATACCCAGTCTTCTTTTCCATAGTATTCAACATTCCCATTGTCATACCATACTTTATTACTTCCGATACATCTCTTTTTTCATCAATTGCTATTGCTAATCCTGCTAATGTAGAGTCTCCTGAGCCAACAGGATTAGCAACTGTTATTTGCGGTATATTAGCTTTATAAAAATTTTTATTATGTTTTACAATAGCACCATTAGCTCCTAAAGATACACAAATCCATTCTACATCTTCAAAAATTACATCATTCAACACTTGTTTTATTTCTTCTATGTTTTCTAAATTAATATCTTTACCCGTTAATTGTTTTATTTCTGTTTCATTTGGTTTTATTAAATCTGGTTTTATTTGCATATTTAGCGAAGTCTTTAAAGCCTCTCCTGACGTATCCAATAAAATCTTAGCTTTATTATTCTTAGCAATTTCTACAAGTTTAGAATAATAATCTGCTTCTAAACCACAAGGTAAACTTCCCGACATCGTAACCAAATTATAATTTCTAGATATGTCATCAAAATATGACAGAAAATTTTCAGCATCACCACTACTAATAGTTGGTCCATTTTCTAAAATTTCAGTTTGCTTTCCATTATCATGTAAAATGGCAATGGAATTTCTCGACTCTTGATCTATTTTATAAAAATTATGAACTATATTTTCATCATAAAGATGTTTTTCAATATATCCACCTAGAAATCCTCCAATAATCCCTGTGGCAGTCACTTCTCTATTGGCTAATCGTATTACTCTTGATACATTTAATCCTTTTCCACCTGCTGTCTTATATACATTTTTTACCCTATTTACTTCATCTATTTTAAGTTTCTTCAATGGATACGATATATCTATTGAAGGATTCATTGTCACTGTTAAAATCATTGATTAGCACCTCTCAAAAAAACTGTGATTCTACTAAATTGCAAAATCACAGTCTTCAAATTTAAATAAGGACTGATTCCTTCACTTTACTTTCCCACGGTGTAGCAGTTTCAAATAATACTTTATTGAGATCATTTATATTCTTTTTACCAACTGTCTGCATCCATTTAATTGCTGCTGCCTTACCTTCCTTAGAATATACTTCTACTCCATCTTTCCACGTTGCACGACCGCAAAGAACCCCATTAAACGTTGAGCCACTTTCTTTAGCAAATTTTAAAGTTTCTTGGAACATATTTGCTGAAACTCCAGCACTTAAGAAAATAAACGGTACCTTATTTGTTGCTACATCTTGTTCTTTAAAGAAATTCATAGCTTCTTCTCTTGAATACACATAATCATCTGTATATCCTTCAACAAATGCCATATTTACAGGTACTTCTACTTTTAACACATCCACTTTATATCTATCCCTAGAAAATTCTTCAATCATCTTGTTTACTTTTCTAGGTTTTAATTTAGCATATTCTCTACCTTTTGTATCAGTTATATTAGCATCATATGACATCAATTCTAAAAAGAAGGGAATATTTTCATCACTACATTCGTTACCTATTCTTTCAACAAATGCTTGCTTTTTATCATTAATCTCGTTTCCTTCATCAACATCGTAATATAGCATAAATTTAACAGCATCTGCACCAAATTCTTTTATTCTTTTTGCAGACCAATTTGGTAATAAATCTGGCATTCTTCCCGGTTCACTAACATCATATCCCGTTTTTTCATACGCTAATAATAGTCCTGTATTATCTGCTCTTAAATTTGCTGCAGGTAACCCATATTCTGGATCTAACAAGATGGAAGAAGCATATGGTGTTAATTCTGTTGAAATAATCTTTTTAAAATCTATTATTTTATCATCTGTATCTGAATCTAACATCTTTTTTAAAGATCCACGCTGATCTATCGCTACAGCACTAATAACACCATGTTTTGATAAATTTTTTAAATGTTCATATTTATCCATAACTCTACCTCACTACTATCCTCTTGATTTACCACCAGAAATATTAACTGTTTGACCTGTCATATAACCCGACTTATCAGATAAGAAGAATGCTACTAAATTTGCTACCTCTGTTAATTTTCCACTGCGTCCTAAAGGTATTGTAGAAGTATTACTATATCCAGCTCTCAATTCTTCTACTGTCTTGTGACGTGAATATGCCAATCCCTCTTCATAGGCTAATGTTCGTAATCCTGTTGATTCTAGTACTCCAGGAGCCACACCTATACATCTAACGTTATACTGTCCTAACTCTTTTGCCCAAGCTCTAGTAAAGCCATTAACTGCTCCCTTAGTCCCTGAGTATATACCAGCACCTTGAGAACCTTCCAATCCTGATTCAGAAGACATATTTACAATAACACCATGCTTTTGCTTTACTAATTCTTTTCCAACAGCTGATGATAATAAAAATACACTTTTTACATTTACTGCAAACATCTTATCGTAATTTTCTTCATCGATAACATATTTTCCATTAGGATCTACTGGATCTACAAGTATTCTAGGAATATTAATTCCAGCATTATTTACTAATCCATCAATCTTTCCAAACTTTTCTAATGTTTTTTCAACTAGTTTTTTTACATCTTCACTACTTGTTACATCTGTTTTTGCAAATAAGTAATCGCTTTCTTTTTTACCATCATCTTTAAGATCTGCATTAACTACCTTTGCACCATCATTTAACAATTCATCAACAATAGCTGCTCCAATTCCAGAAGACCCACCTGTAACAATAAATACTTTTCCTTCTAATTCTAACCAATTTTTATTTTCCATCATTAATTACTTCCCTTAATATAGTTTGTTCTTTTTATATGAAACATATGTATATACAAATGCTGCAATATATAATACTAAAATTACAATAAAGCCTATTGTAATATGTTTTGTGATTCCTTCAGTTAATAGATAGGTAATTGGATTTCCACCTTGATCTAAAGAACCTACTTTCTTTCCTTCTGCTAATAGTCCCACCGAACGTCCTAATTTATCTTGTAATTGCCATGTTTGATTAGAAATCCATAGTGTAATTGTCATAATTACAGAACCTGAAATTAAAGTTCTAAAAATATTTCCTTTATGAACACCTGTAGCAATTGCAATAAAGAATCCAATTGTAGCTAAATCACCAAATGGTAAAATTCTATTTCCCGGCATTAACATTGCTATTAGTAAAGTAATAGGTACAAACAATAGTCCAGCTGCAATAACATCTGCATCACCTAATAGTAATGCTGGATCCATACCAATTGTAAATTCACTATTTTTAAAGTGCTTATCCATAATTTTTTTAGCTGATTCTGATATTGGAATTAGTCCTTCCATAATATATTTAACAACAACCGGCATTAATACCATAACAGCAGCCATTTGAATTGCTAATTGTAGTGATTTTCCTACAGAAAATCCAGCTAATAATCCGATAATTAAACCTAATACTGCACCTATAATAGATGGTTGTCCAAATACACCAAACTTCTTCTCTATTGTTTTAGATGAAATATTTATATCTCGTAACCCTGGAATAGCTTCAATTAAATCATCTATTGGTTTAGCAAAAATCCCCATCGTTGCAGATGAACCATGAGGAATAGATATACCTTCTAGTTCAAAGAAATTATCAGTTACAGGTTTGAAAATATCACCTAACTTAAATGCTATAATGGCATGAATAACAATTGCTACTATTCCCCAAGTAAAACTACCAGTTGCAATTTGTACAATTGCTCCTGTAAAAGCCATGTGCCAAATATTCCAAATATCAACGTTTACTACCTTTGTCATCTTAGTCAAAAGCATAATAGCGTTTACAATTATTGATACAACAATAGCCACTAGGCCTAAATTAGATGCCCATGCTAAAGGTGACGTCCCCGGCCAACCTACATCAACAACATTTAAACCTAAATGAAAATTTTTAGCCATTGCTTCTGCTGCTTTACCTAAATTATCCGTAAGTAATGAAATAACAAGACTAATACCTGTAAATCCTATACCTACTGAAATTCCTGATTTTAAAGATTTTCCGATACCATTTCCAAAAATTAAACCAACAATAAAAATTACTATTGGTATCATTACTGTTGCCCCTAAATCAACAATATATTGTAAAACTTGCATGCTTACACCTCATTTTCGTCAGTCAAAATTACTTTTGTCTTTTCACTATATTTCTCTAACAACTCTTCATCCATATCTGTAGTTATAATAGTATCAATATCTTTTAGATTAATTATATTTTGTGGAAAAACAGAACCAAATTTAGAACTATCTATTCCCACAACAATCTTTTGACATCTATTGATAACATTTCTAGTAACATTAGATTCGTCGAAATTATAATTTGAAAGTCCAAATTTATAATCAATACCACTACCACTGAAAAAGCCTATATTTATATTAATATTCTGTAATACTTTATTTATTTGCTCACCTACAAATGAACCTTCATTTTTTCTTACCATTCCACCTAAAACGTATAAATTAATAGCATCAACTTTATATAACTCATTAATTATAGGCAATGAATTCGTAATAACAGTCAGATTTTTGAACCTTTTTATTTTTCTAGCAACTTCTAAACAAGTTGTTCCATAATCTAAATAGATAGTCATATTATCCTTTAACATACTACAAAAGTTTTCAGCAATTTTTTCTTTCTCTTCATGCATAATATTTAATCTTCGTTCGTATGGAGTCTCACTATCAGAAACATTTAATACTGCTCCTCCTCTGATTAATTTAACTTTCCCTTCAGATTCTAATTCAGCAAAATCTCTTCTAATAGTCTCACGTGAAACATCGAATTTGTCTGATAAATTTGTTATTTTAAGAGTATTTTGTTCTTGAAACAGCTCTAAGATGGCCATCTTTCTTGCTGTAGCATCCACCAGTATCATCCCCTTTAACTTTTTACAACTTTACTATAGCATATTAATTCCTTTTTGCAACATAAATATCACATTTTTTTGTCAAATAGTATTTTTTTGCCACATTTTTGCTTAATTATGTTGCAAAAGTTTTTTGAAAGCGTTATTATTTATGTGTAAATAATTTATTTTTTATTTGGGAAGTGAAAAAATGGCACTTATTCATAAAGATTTAGTCTTCACAAACCTTAAGTTTGATAATAAGACTGAGACTCTTAATTTCTTATCTAAAAAATTATATGAAGCTGGCTATGCAAAAGAAAGTTTTCCATTAGCTGTTATAGATAGAGAAAAAATATTTCCAACAGGATTACCTACAGGAATTATTAATGTTGCTATTCCTCATGCCGACTCTGAATACGTAGATAAATCAGCTTTAGCTGTAGCAACATTGAAAAATCCCATTACTTTTAATAATATGGGAAATCCAGATGAGGAACTTGCAGTATCTTTTATTATTATGATGGCTATTGCAGAACCTCATGGACAAGTAACAATGCTTCAAAAAATAATGCAAATAATTCAAAATCAAGATTATTTACAGAAATTAATGAGTTTGAAAGAAGACGATCTATTTACTTTATTAGCAGATGAATTTGACACTATTACTTTATAAATATGACCAATAAATGGGAGGGTTCTGTTATGAAAAAAATATTAGTAGCATGTGGTTCTGGAATTGCAACTTCAACAGTTGCTCGTACTTCTATCGAAAACAAACTGAAAGAACGTGGAATAAATATGTCTGAATTATCTTTTGATCAGACTTCAATTCCACAAATTCCTTCTATGGCTGCAAATTATGATTTAATTGTTACAACCGCTAAATATAAAGAAGACGTTGGTGTTCCTGTAATAAATGGTTTAGCATTTTTGACAAACATTGGCGAAGATAAAGCCATTGATAAAATTGTTGAAGCTTTAAATCTCTAACATCATATAATACTCTTTATACTACTTTTAAAGAGAGGATTATTCTAAGACCTTTAAACCTTTAAGTTCTTAGAATAATCCTCTCTTTTAACTTTTATCTTAAGCTTCACTACCCATCTTATCTGCCAATTTAATTGCTTCTATGTATTTTTCCTTATCAAATGGGGTCTGCTTATATTCATTAGTTTGCATCGCAAGTTCTGTTATTTTTTCCGCATCGCTAGCCTTTAACCCAATTTCTGCTAATGATACTGGCAAGCCTAATTTCTTATTAAAAGTAATTACTTTCTTCAATTCTTCTAATTCATTGAAATAAGCATGTAGCACCATTACTCCAAAAGCAACAACTTGCCCATGTAATGGTTCTTTTTCTTTTTTAATCGCTGTCGTTGCATTGTAGAAAGCATGAGCATGGCAGGAATTGTAATAAAAATCGTCTTGATTTACTAAGTTTGAAGCATATCCTGTTGAAACCAAAATATCCAAAGCAATTTCTTCAATAGCCCTACTTACAGTTCTATTTTCTACATCTTTAATTCCTTGTTCCCCATACTTATAGAAAGCATCTTTAGAAGAAGCCGCAATTGCTGCACCTAATACTGCTGTATGAGGCAATTCCACACCACGTTCAACTGCTGCAGCTATCGCATGTTCTACTTCAGGAGCCTTACTAATACCATCACCTACTCCTGCCCAGAAATATTCTTTCGGTGCTTTAGCAATCACGCTTGTATTGATGAAAACATGTGCTGGTACATCTGGATATCCATATCTATCAAATGATCCATCTTCCTTATATAAAACAGAAATACCAGTTCCAGCTGAACAATTTGAACAGATTGTTGGGAATGTAAAAATAGTCTTATCTAAAGCCTTTGCCACCATCTTTACAGTGTCTAATGCTCTACCTCCACCAAAGCCAAAAACTATATCTGCATCTTGAACTTCGGGAGTCGCTACTAGTCTATCTATATTGGCTTGAGTTGCATCTTTCCCGTAAACAAAACTACCAGTTACAGCAAATCCATTATTTTCCAAAACACTTTTCACATCTGCTTGCGAACTTTTTAATGCTTTTTCTCCACCAATGAAAACAACTTTATGTACTTTATATTTATCTAAAACTTCTGGAATCTCTTTAAAACAATCTGAACCATAGCTATAGTTACTCATATAATTTGTTGTCATAGTAAAACCTCTTTTCTTTGTAAGCGTTATCTATGATTAAATTACCATTTTTCAATATCTCAGGTCAATAAAAAAGACACCTAAGTGCCGTTTTTACACTTAGATGTCTTCTGTCATTACTATTTCAATTGATAATTATCCAATTTTATCTAAAGCTTGTTTCAAATCATTAATCAAATCTTCTTCATCTTCAATCCCTACTAACAAACGAATCAATTCATCTTTAATTCCATTTTCTAAACGAATTTCTCTAGGAATTGAACCATGTGTCATTACTGATGGAACTTCAATTAAACTTTCAATCCCACCCAAGCTTTCAGCAAGAGAAATTACTTTCAAACTTTCAACAAACTTTTTAGTATCTAATCCTTCTTGTAATTCAAAAGAGATCATCGCTCCAAAATGATCTATTTGTTTCTTAGCTACTTCATATCCAGGAAAATCAGGTAAACCAGGATAAAGGATTCTTTCAACTCGAGCATCATTTTCTAAGAATCAATTATAGCCTTAGTATTAGCATGATGAACTCTCATTCTAGCCCCTAATGTCTTAATCCCTCTTTGAATTAACCAACTATCATCTTTCCTTAGCTACTGGTAAATCTAGTTCTATTAAGGGAGTCTGACCTATCAACTCATAAACACTTTTTACAATCATTGTCATCACTTCCAAATTAATTTTAGCTAATAAAAAAAGACACCAACCCAAATTATTGGATTAGTGTCAATTACGATTCTACGTATAAGTTATGGTTATAATCTAATTACTTGTTAAAACAGATTATCGGCACACCAAAACGTAAAGTGCAATTGACACGCTTCACAACAACATATATTTAATTCAACTGAATTAAATTTACGCATTTTGGTGTTACTCCTATCATTTATATAAGTCTATCAACTAATTGTAAGCAATTCTAGCACTTAATTTTTATTTCGTCAATGGTTTTAAATTGCTTACTTAAAAAATCTCGGCTATACTGTCATTAATTAATTATTAGAGGTGATATTATGGCTTTGCCAAAAAGAAGTGAAGTTCCAGTTAATGAAACATGGGATTTAACCGCTATTTATCCAGATAAAAAAGCTTGGAAAGCAGATATGGTAGCAGTTAGAGAATTAGTTACACAATTTCAAAATAACTATCGTTCTAAATTAACTGAGGCTAAAATTATTATTGCTGCTTTACATGATTTAGAAACTATCTATCAAAAGCTTAGTTGGATTGAACACTATGCTTTTCTACCTCAAACTACAGATATGACAAATCCTGAATACAATCAGATGCTAGTTGAAAACGATAATCTACAAGCTGCAATTACAGCTGATTTGTCATTTTTCAAAACTGAAGTTCTAACCAATCCAGTGTCTTTACTTGATCAAGTTGCAGAAATTGAACCTCAATTTGCTCCTGTTGTTCGTCATTGGAAAGTTGAAAAACCACATCAATTATCACCAGAAGTAGAGAAAACTTTAGCGACATTAAGTCCTACACTTAACTCGTCTGAGCGTATCTATACTACAGCTCGTGCTGCTGATTGGGATATGGAAGATTTTGAAGTTGATGGCAAGACTTATCCTATGTCATTTGTACTTTATGAAAATACTTATCAATATCATCCAAATCCTGAAGTACGTCATAAGGCACACCAAATTTTCTCTGATACTTTGCGCAAACACAAAAATACGGTTGCCGCTAACTATTACACTCAAGTAAGCAAAGAAAAGAAACTTGCTGATTTACGTGGCTATGATTCTGTTTTTGATTACTTATTATCAGATCAAGAAGTTTCACGTGAAACATTCGACCGTCAAATTGATGTTATTATCGATGAACTTGGTCCTGTTATGCAAAAATACGTTAAACTTCTACAAAAAGAACGTGGCTTAGACAAGATGCTTTACTCAGATTTACAAATCGACTTAGATCCTGAATTCGCACCTAAAGCTGATTTAGAATCTGCTACTGGCTATATTAGCGAGGCTGTTTCCGTACTTGGTGAAGATTATAAAAATACAATTTTGAAAGCTTTCCCTGAACGCTGGGTAGATTTCCCTGCCAATGCCGGTAAAGAATCTGGTGGCTTTGAAACAACTCCATACGGTCTTCATCCTTACATCTTGATGTCTTGGACTGGCGTTTTACCTGATGTCTACACTTTAATTCATGAATTAGGACACGCTGGTAACTTTATTAAGATTAACGAAAATAATTCAATCTTAACAGGTGAACCATCATTATACTTAATCGAGTCTCCTTCTACGTTTAATGAATTATTATTAACTCATTCATTGGAACAAAAGAGTGATGATCCTCGAATGAAACGTTTTGCATATACTACAATGTTAACTAATACTTACTTCCATAATTTTATCACTCATCTATTAGAAGCAGCCTTTCAACGTGAAGTTTATACTTTAATTGAAAATGGACAAACTTTTGATGGGGATAAACTTACTCAAATTAAAATGGATGTTCAAAAACGTTTCTGGGAAGATGCAGTAGATATTGATGAAAATGCTGGTCTAACTTGGATGCGTCAATCCCACTACTACATGGGATTATATTCTTACACTTATTCTGCTGGCTTAACAATTGCTACTCAAGCTTATCTAAAAGTTTTAGAAGAAGGTCAGCCTGCCGTTGATCGTTGGTTAGAATATATCTCTCTAGGTGATCAAAAGGCCCCAATGGATGCAGCTAAAGTTGCAGGAGTTGATGTTACTACTGCAGAACCTTTGCATAATACTATCAAGTTCTTAAACGACACAGTCGATAAAGTTATTGCACTAACCGAAGAATTAAATCAATAAAAATAAGTCTTGAATTTATCAACGAGGATAATTTCAAGACTTTATTTTTGTTTTTGACGATTTTAAGATAGGACCAATTTTCTAATTTCTGCAAATTTTAGCTTATTTTTGCAGAAATTAGAAAATTGGTCCTATGTTCAAATTCAACATTTTTACTTTTCAGTTATTTTATTTAACTCTTCTAAATCTTCGCCATATTACATTAAATGGTACGGCTTGAATAACTGTTGTTAAAACAATCAATAATGATCCAATAATTGCGGCTGTTGATAATTTAGTTCCTAATAAAGTAACAGCTAAAATTGTCGCAATCAATGGTTCAAAAGCACTTAAAATTCCGGTAACGGATGGTGCTATATAACGAATACTTTGTAAAAATAAGGTATAGGCAAACATCGTTCCAAATACCACAATATAGATCACTAACACTATATTGAATAATGATAAATGTGGTTGTTCCATTGTTAAGAACCATGGCAACATAATAATTCCACTAACAAACATCGCTAGCCCACATACTACCATCGCATCGTATTTTTTCAACAATCCACTTGGAAGTAATGTATATAATGTAGCAGCAACTGCACTCCATAATCCCCAAGCTAACGCAATTGGGGTTAGAGTTAGTGTATCTAAACGACCGCCAGTTACTAGCAAAAATGTTCCCATTAATGCTACAGCAATTGAAATTCCATCTACTCTTCTTGGTCTAATTTTCTGACCAAAAGCCATCCATAAAACGATCAATACTGGCTGTAAATATTGTAAGACTGTCGCTGTCGGTGCATTGCTATATTTAATAGCAAAAAAATAAGATAATTGCGAATTCATAACTCCGAAAATTGCGAATGCCAAAACCATTGCCATATTTTTTCGATCATGAATAATTTCATTGATTTGTTTTGAAGACTTAATTAATCCCCAAATTAATAATAGTAGTCCTGCACCTAATAATCTAACAGCTACTAACCACTCTGTTGTCACTGCATGTGTCATGAATAATTGCTGGGCTGCTGCTCCTGAACCTCCCCATAATGATGCTCCACCAGCAGCTAATAATATGCCCTTCGTTTTCATTGACATAACTTAAATCACCTCTTTTATTTTTACAATTTAGAGACCAGAATAACACTCTCACGTTGTCTTGTAAACAACTAATTGTCATTTATTTTATAAGTTTTTAACGGATAATTAAATGTTGTCATAAAGTGACATTTGATGTTATCTTTTATGTATTTTGGGGAATAAAAAACTGGCAGAAATTTTCTCCCAGCTTTTTAATTATTCATCATCTTTTTCAACTCTTAATGGCAAATAATAAGCCTGTCTTTGCTTGAAAAATTCAGCCATTAAATCAACATATAAGTTAGGCTTAACCTTGCCTTGTGGACTAAGAAAGTCGTATCTTACTCCACCTTTTTCTACACTATAAAATCCAGCCTTTGTAAAACCATTACGTTCGTAAAAGTTTTGTCGGCGAATTCTTTGCTCATTGTTTGGAGCTTCTGGACTAGGTCTCTCAGAACTTAATCCCATTGTATAATCTTGATAACGTTCTTTGATTACTTCAAGAGCTTGGCTACCATAACCATCGCCTTGTCTATCAGGATCTACTGCTAGAAAGAAGATATATGCTAATTTCTTTGTCAAAATTGTATAGAAGAAACCAACCCATTCATTTTCATCATAAAGACTACAAAATTCTGCTTTTCCTTCATTCGCTCTCATTTTCAATAACCACAAAGGAATTCGTTCAACTTTTGGAAAAACTTCCTCATAAACTCTCTTTATCTGCTTAAAATCTTGTGACTTAGTTGAAATCTTTTCTACTTTTAATACCAAATTATCTTTCCTTTCTAATCTTTATAACGCCACTTCTTATCAGTCAATATACGTGCGGTAATTAATCCTAGTGGTAAAAACATTACGATTAAAGCTGCCTCAGTTAACCAAGTTGCTCCCACATTAATCGAAACTACCCCTATATTATATACAGCACGATACATGTATAATCCAGGAACCATAATCACAATTGAAGGAACCGTTAATGAAATACGTGGGTATCCTTTAATCAGTGATGCTAGTAGTCCAGCAACTAATGCAGCAGTAAATGCCGCCGCTCCTGCCGGAATATTAGTTAAGTCTACCAATTCTAGTCTAAGTGTATTAGCAATAGCTCCTATTATTCCAGCCCAAGTTGCCATCTCAATTGTACTATTAAACATAATTGAGAATCCAAATACTCCGACAAAACTAGCAGGAATCCGTAAAAGCATCATTGGTATTACTCCTAGATCTAATGGAATGAAGTTTACTGGTTTTAAATGAACTGCCATCGCTACCACCCAGCCTACTAAAGTAGCAACTGTGATAATCATAATCGCATACATCATTCTTTCTAAACCTGATCTCATATCAAGTTTAGCAATATCAAGTCCACTAGTAATAAATGGAAAACCAGGAATTACGAATAGCATCGCTCCAATATATCCAGCTTCATGTTGCAATGAAACATGCATTATTGCTACTAAAGATTTGAAGGCTATCAAATAGAATATACAAGCAACTGCCACACTAACAGACACACACGCCAATAAAGTAATGCGTCGCTCAATCATTTTTCTACGAATATAATTTCCAAAACCAGCTCCTACAAAAGAACACAACATTTCTACTAGACCTCCACCTAGTAAAAATACGAAGGCGCAACATGCAGAAGCTGCCGCTAAACCAGCCATAATAGCAGTATAGTGTCCTGGTTTACGCTCAATTTCATCTAGTATTTCATGGATCTGTTCAGCACTTAAATCAGAACCGCCTTTATTAAAATCCATAACAAATTGTTCCATTTCTGACAATTTATCGGTATTTACACCTGTACTTGCTAAAGACAAAGCTTGTGTGTAGCCATGCCCTTCTTCATCAACACAAGTATATTCAATTGATACCAAACCTACATCAGCCGAACATGAAATATTTAACTCTCTGGCAATAGTATTCATAGAATCTCGCACTCGCCAAGCACCAGTTCCGTACGACAGAAGCATAATCCCTACTCTTCCTACCAAGGTAGCTTTTTCTTTTAAAGTTGCCCTCTTAGCAGGAGTATTACTATTATCTGGCGTAAAATTATGCCATGGCATTTGCATGTGGTGATGTTTCATCACTGATTGCAACATAGTATTGGCTTCCTCATCGCTCATTTTAATCAACTCCAAACACCAATTATTGTAACAAACTCAATTATATATCTTACAGAAAATTATGTCAGTCAAAGAATTTATTTTAACACAAACTACCAAAAAAATATCCCATAGTCATCAACTAATTAGCCAATGACTATGGGACATCTCTTATTTTTAATTATTAATTTTATATTTTAGATAAAGCCTGTGATTACACTACCAACAACTAGTAGTACTAAACCAGCTAATGTGAAACCTAGTTCACGAGAAGTTTTACGTTCATGTAAGAACAACATTCCACCTAAAGTGGAAATAACTACACTCAATTGTGTGTAAATAAATGCACTTGAAGTTCCATTTTCTTGAGCAGAGAAGATATATGCAAATGCTGCAATACCCCAAATTGCTCCACCGATCATACCAGCCCAACTTTCACGTGCTGTTAATGCAGATGTTTCTCTAGTAGCGAAAACAAAGATTAAAGCACCACACAAAATACCTAACATTTCAGGTAAATATAATGCAGTTGGAGAAACATGTCTTACAGCTGGTAAGTTAGGGAATGAACTATAGATCCAGTAACCAACTGTTGTAACTAATAAGAATAATACATCCTTTACAGAAGCTGCTTCACTCTTGTTATCATCAGTTACCGCTGTTAAAACAACACCAACAACAACGATTGCCAAAGCAACAAGACCAATAATCTTAGCTGTTGTTCCACTCCAGTTACCTAGGAATAACATTCCAATTAAAGAGTTACCAACTAATTGGAAACCAGCTGAGATAGGCATAGTTGTTGTTACACCCATACGTTCAGGTTTCATAGAAATAAATTGTCCAATTTGACCGATTGTCCAGCAAGCACCTGCCATGAAAGCCCAAATGAAAGCGGAAGCTGTAATTGTTGGGTGCATGATAGCAAATACGATTAAACCAACCAAAGTAGCACCTAAACCGGTTCCAAGAATTTGATTAGCAGGACCACCGCCAGTTTTGCTAGCGATTAATGGAAAAATACCCCAACAAACAGCAGGTATCAATGCAATAATGATATTCAATTTTGTTCACCTCAAAAAACTTTTTCTCTCTCTATCTGAAAAAACAGACTATTTTAATATTATCCTATAAAGTTAGTTGAAAATCAATGGTAAGGCTTACTTTTAATTGAATTTTAATTCTACGCAGTAATTGTCGCTATTGCTTCTTCTAAAGTAAATTCAAAGCTCGTTTGTGCTGGAACTAGTGCTAATTTGAATAAGCCCCACAGTTCATTTTGAGCATACCCAAATATCACAGCTCGATATAATCGTGCTCTGTTTATAACATCATTTTTAGTAAATGGTTCAATCAAACTTTCTAACAACTCTACTAAATCTTTAAAATGATTTCTTGCTTCTTCTTTTTGACTATAATCAATTCCACCAAAAGCCAAACGTGTTAGTTGTGGCTGAACTAATAATAATTCATGCAGTTTACGGCCATATATACGTAGAGCTTCTTTTCCAGAAATTCCTTGCAATTCTTCTTTAATTTGTTCAGTTAAACTATCTAAAAAATCATTAATTACTGTAATTTTTAGTTCTTCTTTATCGGCAAAATATGGATACATCGCCTGAGAATGTACCCCCCCCCAATACACCAGCAACCTTACTGAAACTTAATTTCTCAGCTCGTTCTTTATTTATAATCTCCTTAGCTGCTTCTATTATTTTTTCGGTTGATAAATTTCTTTTTTGTGTCATTTTTTATTCTCTCACTTGTATTTGTTTATTATTAGGTCTATCATTACACTTTGTAAATTAATATAGTAATTATTTTACTTTCTTTACTACTATTAAGCTATATTTCGATATTATACAAAGGAAAGGACTATTTTATGGACGAAGCACAACGAGAAAAAAGCCCATGGAAACGTAATTTATACATTCTATGGGTTTGTACTTTTATCGCTGGCATTGCTTTTAGTGAGCTTATGCCATTTATGTCTTTATATGTCAGTCAACTAGGACATTTTTCTAAGGCACAAGTTTCCTTTTATAGCGGTTTGGTCTATGCTGCTACTTTTCTAGTCACTGCCATCGTTTCTCCATTATGGGGAATGCTAGCTGATATTAAAGGACGCAAAATCATGTTAATTCGCGCTTCCTTTGGTATGGCCTTTGCTATGTTTTTAATGGGACTTATCACTAACGTCTGGGAATTAATTGCCTTACGTGCCCTTCAAGGTTTATTTTCAGGTTTCATTTCAAATGCTCAAGCTTTAATAGCATCGCAAACACCTAGAAAGCATAGTGGGAAAGCTCTAGGAACTCTAGTCACTGGCTCAACTTCTGGAATGTTAATGGGACCTATCATCGGTGGTGTATTAGCCCAATTCTTCTCTATTAGAGACACTTTTTTTATCACCGCTTCCTTACTAGCCCTAGCAGGAATTTTATCTGCCACTTTAGTTAAAGAATACTTTGTACCTATTAGACGAGAAAAAAATTCTAAAGAACATCGTGGTTTATTATCACAATTTCAAAACCCTCGCCTAATCATCGTTTTGCTTATTTCTACTATGATGGTTCAATTAGGAAATATTTCAATCGCCCCTATTATCAGTTTATACATCAAAGAACTTATGCACAATCAAGGCCCTATTGCCTTAGTAGCTGGTATTATTGCTGCTTTACCGGGTATTTCCAATATCATTTCAGCCCCACGTTTAGGAGCTTATGGTGATGCTCATGGATCAAATAAAGTTCTAATGGCAGGTTATCTTTTTGCTGTTATCATGTACTTCCCACAAGGATTTGTTTCAAGCATTTGGTTACTAGGAATTCTACGTTTCTTTATTGGTATTTCTGATGGTGCACTATTTCCTACCATCCAAACTTTACTAACAAAGAATTCTCCTGCATCAGCTACATCTGCCGTCTTTTCTTGGAATCAATCTTTCCAAGCTTTAGGCAATATGTTCGGCTCACTTTTAGGTGGTTCTTTAGCTGGTCTTTTTGATTACAATGTTGTTTTCATTTCTACCGCTACTCTACTACTACTTAATTTCCTAATTTTATGGTTTACTGAGCCAAGCTTACGTTTGAAATTTAATAGATAACAAAAAACCAGTGGGCAATAACCACTGGTTTTTTACTATTTATTCTTTTGTGTTTTTAGTGCTAATTCCAACGTCTTATCAACCAATACTGATTGACTATCGATAATTGGTAAATCAGTAATAGGTTCTCTCTCTTGAGCTAATGATAACTCTGTACAACCTAAAATAACCGCATCACACTTTTCATCTTTCACCATATCTTCAACTAATTCATAGAATAATTTACCATCAACATAATCTTTTTCTTTGATGTCATCATAAATTAATTCCATTGTCTTAGCTTGAATTTCAGCTGTTGGTTTTACTAATTCATAGCCAGCATCTAAGATTTCTTTATCGTATACACCATCATGTAAGGTACCATTGGTTGCGACAATCCCTACTCTCTTAGCATTAGGATAATCTTGCTTAATTTGTTCAACCGCTAAACGTGGCATATGCAACACAGGTACATCAACTGCAGCTTGTAACTCATCATAAAAATAATGTGCTGTGTTACATGGCAATGTAAAGAAGTCTGGTTTTAAACTTGCTTGTTGTTTAAAATCTTCCAATAATGGAATCTTAGGATTTGGTTTACTATTATCTAAGATATAGGCTGTTCTATCTGGAACTGTTGCATGATTAACCAAAATATAATTCAAATATTCTTGATCATTATTAGCTGGTGTACGTAAATTCAACTGATGAATATAGCTTTCAGTTGCCATCGTGCCCATACCACCAATAATTGTAAAGAAATTTTTCATAAGTTTAGATCACCCTTTATTTTCTTTGAAATAACGATTGAAGTTCTTCACATAGTTATGATTCATCCACTTAATTAATAGCCAACGTCTAATATTCATATCTTTAGAATATTCGAAAGTTGTTCCGTAACGACCAGCTTTAATTAATTCCAAAGCTTTTTGCTTATCTTCATTATCCTTGGCATATTTCTTAAATACTTTCGCAGGCACACCTAACCATAGAGCGTGTTGTTCTTCATCTTTATTTCCATAGACCGTTTCTTGACCCTTTAAGCTATCTTTAACGTAGTCTTTAACAACCCAATCAGCTAAATTGTAACCATCTAAAGTTACAAAGAAACTACTTCTTCCTTGACGAAGATTAATTTCAAATAACTTATATGTGTTATCTCTTGTGTCGTACTTCATATCAAAGTTAGCATAACCAGTATAGTTAATAGCCTCTAAGAAATTCTTGATACGATCATAGATATCTTGATTAAAGTCTGGCAATATTGCAACATAGTTTCCGATTGCTGATGGTGCTGGATCTTCTAGTAAAGGATGTCCCATACACATCATCTTAACTTTATGATCTTTATCTACATAGGCATTCAATACACGCATATGACTATCATCACCAGGAATAAAGTCTTGTAAAATGAAGTCAGACTTATAGCCATTTGCATATGCTTGTTTCAAGACATAATCAAATTCTTCTCGATCCTTAATTCTAAAGGCTTTTTTACGACCTTCAAAATGAACGTCAAGCCATTCAACACTATTAGCTGGTTTCAATGCTACCGGATATTGGAATGGTTGTTCAATCTTGTCTCCACTGTCATGATCAGCTTTAGTGATGATTTTTGTTTTTGGATATGGTAAGTCATACTTGTCACACATTTCATAGAAACGTTCCTTATTATTCAAATGCTTCAATAAATCATAGTCAACGTAAGGACAAATAAATACATCTGACAATTCATCCTTATGCTTAGCAATCAATTCTGCATAGCCATCACCACAACCAATTAAGATTACTGGTTCTTCATGATCAGCGTAACGTTTCTTTATCTTACGCATTTCATTAATCCAAACTGGATCTTCAGAAAAACCATCTATTAATTCTAAGTCAACAATTTTTGTAAATCTTGTTGGTGCTAATTCTATTTCTGCAAATGCTTTAACTGGTTTATGGTATAGTTCATAAAAAGAACGTGCCATTCCGTAAACATTAAAATCACTACCTAATAAAATTGGTGTAAATGCTGGTGCACTCATTATAATTCCTCCACAATTTTCTTTGCTACATTAACATCTGATGGATAAGGTACATCGACACCCTTTATCTTTTGATAAGGATCTTCTCCTTTACCCGCTAATACTACTATATCGTTATTAGTACTCATTTTAATGGCTTTCTCAATTGCCATTTCTCTGTCTAGTTCAAACTCTACTTTTACATTATCATGGTTGATATAACTATCAATTTCTTGAGCAATCTTCATTGGATCTTCAAAGCCTGGATCATCCGTTGTCAAAATCACATGATCCACTTCTTCACTAACTGCTTTTCCGAAACCTGGACGACGAGAAATACCCTTATCTCCAGGAGAACCCAAAACAGCAATTACTCGACCGGCATGAGTTTGTTGTTTTAAAAAGGTAAATAAAGCTTTTAAACTAGCATAATTATGAGCATAATCAACATAGATTGTACCATTATTTTTTGTTTTAATAATTTCCATTCTACCAGGAATATGTACTCTATCAAGTGTCTTGCGTGCATCTTCACCTTTAGCACCTGCAAGTAAAGTAGCGATAATCGCACTAGTAGCATTTCCTTCGTTATAATCGCCTGGCACACTTAATTCATACTTTCCATCAACATGTAAGGTTTGAGCCTTATCACTAAGTCCCTTAACCTCAATTACACTTTTATGCAAATCTTCAAAATCATTTTGATATTCAATATCTACTGGAATATTGTCAGAAATTTGAGCACCCTTGCGTGCAAAAACATATATATCTTCTGGTTCTGTTGTTGCTTTTGCAGTATAGTAAACATCTCTCAAATAAGCTGTTTCTCCATTAATCACACAACGCTTAGAATTTACTAAGAGTTGTTCCTTACAATGAAGATAATCATCAAATGTTGGATGTTCATTTCTACCAATATGATCTGGTGAGATATTTAAGAATATCCCCACATCAAATGTAAGTCCATACACACGATTCTTCTTGTATGCCTGTGATGAAACTTCCATTACCAAATGAGTCATGCCATTATTAACTGCAGCTCTCATATCATGGAATAAATCAAGTGATTCTGGAGTTGTTAAATCTGATTTAAATCTTTGATCAGGTTCATTTCCCAACACTCTATCAATAGTTGAAAAAAGAGCTACTTTTTTATCTGTTGCTTTTGCTAGAATATGCTCCGCAAAATAAGCTGAAGTAGTCTTTCCTTTTGTTCCTGTATAAGCAATAATAAATAACTCATTTTGAGGAAAACCATAGAATGCTGCACCTAATAGTGCCATCGCTTTTTGTACGTTAGTTACAATAATACCTGTCGCATCCATTCCTTTAGCATACTTTTGTTCAGAAACATAGGCTGTTGCACCTTTTTCCAAAGCTGAAGTTAAGTAACTAGGTTTAAAATTACCTTTACAGAAAAACAAAGTATTATCTGACACTTTTCTTGAATCATAAGTTACATTTTCAAAAGTCAATTTTTGTTCGTTAACCACTTCTTTTAAGAGGTGGTGTTCATCCAATAAAGATAAAGCTGGGGTTATTTCTAATGCCATCAGCTCCTACACCTTCTAACTTTTTAAACTTGTCTCAAATATCTATTATTTCACGTTTTTGCTAAAAAAGAAATATTTGGTTGAGATTTTTATACAATATATAATATTAAAAAAGATTAGCTTGATCTCTCAAACTAATCCTTTTATTTTTTAGAAGCTCCACTAACAGCATCAACTTCACCTGGTTTAGTGAATTTATATTCTACTTCGCCATCAACTAGAACTACATGTAAATCATAATCATCGATTAACCACATATCTGTTGGCATTAAATAGAAAGATACACCATCTATCACTTCTTCAACTCCTGCAGTTTCATCATTATCTAACATAATCCCTAGATAATAACTTGGAAAAACTGTTGGAATTCCACCATATATTTTAGTAATTATCTTTATTCTATCGCCCTTTTCAAGACGCATTTCTTCGATTAATTTACGTCCTGCTTCTTCACTAACTTTAAATTCCATAATTAATAACACCCCAAATCAAAATTAATTTAACCTTATCAATATAATTATATCAAATAAGTAACCGATTTCAATTTAGTGAATAAATTAACTAAATTGCATACAAAAAAGCCCCAGAAATTGAGTGGATTTCTGGAGCATAGGATGAATGTTCTTGCTTTTTGTCTAAGTGATAGTTTGAATATAAGTAAAAGCGTTCATTCATGAAAGACATAGGGGAGTTATTAACATCGGTTGATAGTAGTTTGAGTGTTTGAGTGAAAGTTTTACCAAGGATAGCTAATAACTATGACTTCCATAGTATAATTTACCAGAGAAAAAGTAGAAAATAAAGATTTCTAACATAAAAAATTACACTTATAGTAAAATTTTGTCTATTTTCCCGTAAAAAGGACCTTAATTTAGATATTTTTATCCGTTTTTTTATATTATTCTGTTACTAAAATTAATATGCTTTTTATTAGACTTTACCTTATTTTTTCCCTAAACTTTAAGTAAAATCATTTTTAGAGAGGTAAATTTTTATGCCTAATAAAATCAGTGGCACTGATGCCATGTTAAAAGTTTTGCATGAATGGGGAGTTACTCATATTTATGGTCATCCTGGTGGCTCACTTGACTCTACTATGAATGCTTTACACAATCAACAAGATAAAATTAAATTTATTCAGGTTCGCCACGAAGAAGCTGGAGCCTTGGCTGCTTCTGCCAGTGCTAAGCTCTCAGGTAAAGTTGGAGTAGTATTAGGCTCTGCTGGTCCAGGTGCCATTCATCTTCTTAACGGACTGCACGATGCCAAAGCCGATCATGTTCCAATATTCGCAATCATCGCTCAAGTACCTACTACTAAGATGAATATTGATTTCTTCCAAGCTTACAATGAAGGTCCTTGGTTTGATAATGTTGCTTGTTGGAATAGAACAGCTATGACTGCTGAAAGTATTCCTAAACTTGTTGATGAAGGTATCCGTCAAGCTTATAAGCATCGTGGAGTCGCCACCCTAATTTTACCTAAAGACCTAGGATGGAAAATGATTCCTGATACTTTTGTTTCCAATACTGCTAACCACGTTGAACCAATTTACCCTGAACCCAATCCTCAATCCATTACCGACGCTTTAGAACTGATAAAAGCAGCTAAAGCACCTATGGTTTACTTCGGTATTGGGGCTAAACATGCTGCTAAGGAATTGAAAGAAATTTCTGCTAAATTTAAACTTCCTCTAGTATCTTCTGTTCTTGCTAAGGGAATTATTGAAGATACCTATCCTACTTATATGGGATCAACTGGCCGTGTTGCTCCAAAAACCGGAGTAGAATTAGGATTTAATACTGATTTAATTCTCTGGATTGGTAACGATGTGCCTTTCAGTATCTTCCTTTTTAATCCTAAGGCTAAAGTCATTCAAATTGATATTGATAGTGAAAAATTAGGTAAACGACATCAAGTTACTGTTCCAATTCTTGCTGATTCTAAAAAAACATTGCAAGCCTTACTTAAACAAGGTGAAGAATTACCTGAAACACCATTCTACAAAGCTGCTTTAGCTAACAAAGAAAATTGGCTAGCATGGTTAAATAGATTTAAACACAGTGAAGATATCCCACTTAGACCTGAACCAGTTTTCGAAGTTTTGAATCAAGAAGCTAGTGATCAAGCAATCTTCACTCTTGATGTTGGTAATGTAAATATTAACTTTGCTAGACTTATGAACTTACATGATCAACAAAAATGGACTACCTCAGGCCAATTCGCAACTATGGGGTATGGTGTTCCTGCGGCCATCGCAGCTAAAATACTTTATCCAGATCGTGACGTATATAGTCTTAATGGCGATGGTGGTTTTGCTATGCTAATGGAGGAAATCATTACACAAGTAAAGTACAATTTGAATATTATCAACATTATTTTTAACAATAAGACCCTTGGCTATATCGAGGCTGAGCAAATTGATGACACTCAACAACCTGTTTTTGGAGTCGATCTTCCTGATACTGATTGGGCAACAATCGCCAAAGGAATGGGTGCAATTGGGTATACAGTCTACACTTTAGACGACTTTAAAGAAGCAATTGCTGCTGGTAAAGAAAGTTCCAAGCCAATTGTAATTGACGTTAAATTTACTCGAGAGATGCCATTTACTACTGAGCATATGTATTTGGATCCTAGTTACCAAGATCCACAGAAAGTAGCTAGTTTTATCGAAAAATATCAAGCAACTACTTTACGTCCATTTAGTTATTTCCTAAAGCGTGAACTAGGGGAATCTCGCGATGATTTTAACTCCGCGATGCAAAATGTTTTTGATGTAATTACAACACCATCAACCTTACCGGAAAATTATGACCAAAAGAAAAAAGAACAAGATCAAATCATCCCAGATGCAGTTTCTGGAGCTTCCGAGTACTAAAAAAATCCTATGAAATTGGGTTAATTCCAATTCCATAGGATTTCTTTTATTTAAACTTATTATTTATCAAGTTTCTTTAAAGAATCTCTAATTTCTTCTAATACTTCCAATTGAGGATCTTTAGGTGCTGGAGCTTCTTCCTTCTTGTCTTGACGTAACACTTTGTTGATACCTTTTACCATTAAGAATACAACGAAAGCAATAATCAAGAAGTTAATTACTGCATTTAAGAAACTACCAACTCTAAATGTCGCATTGCCAATTTTAAATACTAAATCAGAAAAATCAATTGCTCCGACAAATAAACCTAAGAAAGGATTAATAATATACTTAACTAAAGAATTAACAATAGCTGTAAAAGCACCACCGATGATTACCCCAACTGCTAAGTCCATTACATTACCACGAGATATGAATTCTTTAAATTCTTTTAACATAAAATAATCCTCCTAATAATAATATGTGGTTATAAGCTAGTATTATAACATATTGTTCACAATTATTAAATCTTTAATTATTATTTATATTAAAAAAATAGCATTAATTTCCCTTTTTTATCAATCTATTCATTCATATCATTACATTCTTATTTATACAAAAATAAATTATTTTTTATGGATTATAAAATTTCTCAATTCTTCTATCTGGAATAATCCAAAATAAAGTTGTTATAAACAATAGAACATAACTTAAGATTGGTAAAAATAAGACACAAATTGTAATAGTTAAATATAACGCTACTGAAACTTTACCTTTAAAGTCCCTACCAAATAACTGTTTCAACTTTGAATTTTTCTTATGTTGTCTCAAAACTTCAATTTGTAATAGATAGTAAGAGATCGAACACATGAATAATATAAATCCATAAACAAAGGTTGGTGCTGTTTTAAACAGGATATGTCCCTAACCATTTTGTCGCTACAGGTAGTAATGACATCCAGAATAACCAATGTAAATTGAACCATAGTATTTTTCCTGATACTCTTGATAACGTAGATACTAAATGATGGTGGTTATTCCAGTAAATTCCCACGTAAATATAACTAAGTACATATGTAATAAAAGTTGGGATAACTGCCCTAATAGCATCAAAGGTCGCACCGTCAGGCACATGCAACTCTAATACCATAATTGTAATTATAATTGCTAAAACTCCATCACTAAATGCCTCCATACGATTTTTAGGCAAAATACTCACTTTCTTTCTCTGCTATCTTAACAAGGGCTTTTTTAATCAGTCAACAAAAATAGCCGTGAGAACTCTCTCACGACTACAATATCTTATATTTTAAGCTTCTGCAAAATTTTGTTCATTCGCATGTGCTTTAACATTGTTAAAACGAATTTGATCCCTAATGTCATGTTCACAGTCTTCAGGGAAGTATACTTGATACCACAAAATAAATGTATAGATTGTAAAAATCTTTTGCATACTTGATTTACCATTCAAATGTTCTTTGAAGATTTCAAGTAATGCATCAGTATCAAAGAATTTCTTGGCAACATCAGATGTGAAAGCATCTTCGATCATTTTCTTATATTTAGGTTCTTTCATCCATTGAGCAACTGGAGATGGGAAACCTAATTTTTCCTTATTAGCAACCTTTTCAGGTAATTCTGCTTGTGCTGCTTTACGTAAGGAAATCTTAGTTGTATCTCCTTGAATACGAGTCTTAATTGGCATTGTAGCTGCAAATTTTGCAACTTCACGGTCAACCAATGGTGTACGAACTTCAAGTGAGTTTGCCATACTCATGCGATCAGCTTTTTGTAAGATATCAAATGGTAACCATGTGTTGATATCAAAGTATTGCATTTGTGTCATTTCATCTTTATCTTTTACTTCATCAAAGATGTGCTTTGTATATGCACCTGTATCAACATTTAAACTCTTATCTTTTAAGATTTTTTCACGTTCATGGTAGTTATAAACATAATTTACACGATAATAGCGTTCACTCAATGGTTGTGCACCACGAACTAAGAAACGTTGACCATGGAAACGAGGTAAATTTTCAACTGCTTTAGCTAAACCTTTACGCACAAAACCTGGAACCAATTTCTGATAACGTTCAAATGGACCAGCTTCAAGGTATGTGTTATATCCACCAAAGAATTCATCTGCACCTTCACCAGATAAAGCAACTTTAACGTGTTCTCGTGTACCCTTTGATAAGAAATACAATTGCATAGCAGATGGATTAGATAATGGTTCATCCATGTAATACATGATTGTTGGTAAAATACCAAAATAATCATCTGCATCAATCTTGATTGGTGTATTCTTTTGACCAATTCCTTCAGCAAAATCATGCGCCCAGTCAATTTCACTATATTTAGAACGATCATATCCTAATGTAAATGATTGAATGTGTTGCTTCTTAATTTTTGTTGCTTCATTAAATACATAACTTGAGTCAACACCACTAGATAAGAAACTACCTACTTCAACGTCCGCAACCATATGTGCATCAACAGATTCACGTACTAATTTACGAATTTGACTAGCATCGCTTTCTACTGTTTGTGAGTTATCAATCTTATCATAATTAAATTTATAATATTGATGTACCTCAGTCTTGCCATTCTTATGAATTACATATTGACCTGGCATAACTTTATAAACATGTTTAAACATTGTTTCCTTGGAAGGAATAAATTCGAAACTCAAATGAATAGGTAATAGTTCCTTGTTGAATTCCTTCTTGAAGTTTGGATGATCTAAGAAGGCTTTGATTTCAGAAGCCCATAAGAATGTTTCACCATCATCATAGTAGTATAATGGTTTAATTCCAAAATGATCACGAGCTAAAAATACTTCATTTTCTTTTTGGTTATAGATTGCGAAAGCATACATACCTCGAGTCTTTTGAAGCAACTCTGGACCCCAAGCATCATAGCCATGGATTAAAACTTCTGAGTCAACTTCTGTTCTAAAGTTATATCCTAATTCTTTAAGTTCTTTTCTAATTTCTTTATAGTTATAAATTTCACCATTAAAGGTTAATACTTTGGTTTGGTCTTGGTTATACATAGGTTGTTTACCATGAGCTAAGTCAATAATTGATAAACGACGAAATCCCATAGAAACATTGTTATCTCTAAAGAAAGCTTCATCATCAGGTCCACGGTGACGAATTCGATTAGCCATCTTTTCAATTACTTCATCTTGGACATCTGTTTGGTTAACATAACCGACAAATCCACACATATTTGTTCCCCTTACCTTCTATAATTTGTCCTAGAATAATTCTAGTAACTTATTTCATATTAATATTACATACGCATACATGTACGTACACAGTAATAATTGAATTATAGCACTTATCCCAGTAATTATACAAGAAAGGAACTCACTAGGAAAATATCTTATTTTTTTCTTTAGAATATTAAAAATATCCCTTGGTTATTAGTAATTTATCTAATAACTAAGAGATATTTGAATCTTCTTACTGTATTTGTTGTAACGCTTGTCCAACTGTTACAAAGTTGTTGCCATCTGAAATCGATGCAGGTTGTTCACTATTAGAACCATACATATTAGTTTGTTCATCAATCCAATTATTTTGATTAGCATCAACACCAAACATCTCAGCTGGTGAAATAAAATCAGTTGTTGCTGCAGTTTCAGAATTAGTTGGTAATGATGGCATTGGATATGCATTATTAATGTAGTTTGAAGCATTCTTAAAAGCTCCAATATGTAAATGAGGAGCATAACTATTATAATCTGGAGAAGCACCGGTTCCTCCAACAGTACCTACTTGTTGTCCGCTTGTTACTTGTTGCCCTTTAGATACTGTAATAGATGCTAGATGTTGGAAATATACAGCTGTATTAGATTCTTGGAAATATACGATAACTACATTACCTTGATCTGGAAGAAAGCCTGTATAACTAACAACACCGCTATTAGTAGCTAAAACTGGAGTACCTTGTACTGCCGGCAAATCCCAACCTTGGTGATATTGAACACCACCTATACTACGCCAGCCCATTCCTGAAGAAATTTGTAAATCATTTACACTAACATTTGGAAATGGTGAACTACTATTGCTTATTCCTTTAATTGCCGTTTGATTAATTGTATCTGCACTTACTTTTGAAAAAAATGTAGAGTGTTTCACAGTAGCTTTCTGAACATTCTTATGTTCTGTCATCGCAGTCTTAGAAATGTGCTTATTTTGCATCATTCCAGTAACACTAATTGAAGCTAACACTGCACTTGCCATAACTAGTCTTTGTGTTATTCTCAAAATTATTTGTCCCCTCTGTTTATTTCTATATATGTTCTTACTTTAAAAACTATCCAGTATTCATTGTACTAAATATGCCAATAATATGTAGCTTTTTCAATTAATCGTTAATCAACTGAAATATTTCACTTAGTTATTTTACACTTGGTTTACAAAGTATTAAAAAATGATTGAACTTATAATCTGTTCAATCATTTATATAATCAATTAAAGCCATATAGTCTTTGAGCTACTTTATAAACATCTGTAGCTAATTTCCTACCAAATTTTCCCGGAAGATTAACACCTATCCCAAATAGTCTTCTTCGTAAAATCCTGTATACATCGTCATATTCTTTTAAATAATTCCATAAATCATCTTTTAAATCCAAGTATTCTTTTGTATTTCCACGAATCAAAAGTATCGACGAAATAGTCGTAATAATTTCTAAATATCTCTTCATGTATTTTCCTACGTCAGAATTAACATCTATATTCTCAGCATAGAATTTTATCATTCTTTTATTAACATACAATTGTTGGTCTATTCGTTTGAGCATCACTTTTTCATTAACTGATTGATCTTCTCTTCCAATAAAATAGTGATACAAATCAACATCTAAATAGTACATCTTTTTAACATAAGGCAATGGCTCAAATACATAAAGGTTATCTACATAGAATTTATGCTTTGGTAATTTTAATTTAGCTTCTTTGGTTACTAGACTAGTTCTATATATAACCGCATGCATCAAAAAATATTCTCCATACAGTAAATGTACTTTGTTCCACGTGAAACTTTTATTTTTTGGTAACCATCGATACTTAATTACCTTTTTATGTCCTAACTCCACTTTATCGTAAATATAATTACAAATTAACATATCAATTTCTTCATTTGATTCTTCCAAACTCTCTAGAAAATTCAGAACTTTTTGATATGAATTTAAATCTAGCCAATCATCACTATCAACAACTTTTACATACTTTCCCTTTGCTAAATACATTCCAGTGTTTACTGCTTGCCCATGTCCTCCATTTTCTTGATGAACAGCCTTTATTTGCTTGGGATATGTACGTTCATATTTATCTATAATCTCAGCTGTCCTATCTGTCGAACCATCGTCTATTAATAAAATTTCAACTCTATCATTTCCGGGAAGTAACGACTCCACACACCGATCTATATAATCTTGCGAATTGTAACACGGAACTACAATACTCAATAATTTTTCCAAATAATTCACCTATTCTATTCACTATTAAAAATTAGATCATGTTAAATTCTAACATTACTCTCTTATTTCTTCCATAAGCATTATTTCTTTTTGTAAAATTTATTAGTGTTAAAATTAAGGTAGCGTTATAGAAAGAAGGTACCTTATATGAAAATAGGTTTTATTGGCACTGGTGTTATGGGAAATGCTATTTCCGTTAATTTGTTAAAAGCCGGCTATGAAATGGTTGTATATAATCGAACTAAATCTAAAACTGATAATTTAGTTTCTTTAGGTGCTGGTTGGGCTGACTCACCCAAAGAAGTAGCTCAACAAAGTGATATTATCTTTACAATGGTTGGATTCCCACCAGATGTTGAAGATGTATATTTTAATTCTGAAACTGGAATTTTCGCAGGAGCTAAACCACAATCTATCCTAGTTGATATGACTACTAGTCGCCCTTCTCTTGCTCAAAAGATTTATCAAGAGGGTCAAAAAAGAAATCTCTTTGTTTTAGATGCTCCTGTATCTGGCGGTGATGTTGGAGCAAAAAATGGTACTTTAACTGTTATGGTTGGAGGAGATAAAGAATCATTCGATAAGCTTACAGATATTTTTGAAGTTATTTCTCAGAGTTATCACTTATTTGGCCCAGCTGGTTCTGGACAACATGCTAAAATGGCAAATCAAATTATGATTGCTGGGACAATGACTGGATTAACCGAAATGCTCGTCTACGCTAAAAAAGCTGGACTAGACTTAGATTCTATTCTTACTACAGTAGGAGCTGGATCAGCAGCCAACTGGAGTCTAAGTAATTACGGCCCTAGAATTTTAGCATCTGACTATACTCCTGGATTTTTTGCTAAGCATTTTCTCAAAGATTTACGTATTGCTTTAGATTCTGCTAAAGACATGGGTATCCATCTTCCTGCGACAGAAAAAGCTGAAGAACTTTATCAAACAATGGTTGATGAATTTAAATTAGGTAATGATGGTACTCAG
The DNA here is from genome assembly GCF_024436335.1 of Ligilactobacillus sp. MP3. NCBI lineage: Bacteria > Bacillati > Bacillota > Bacilli > Lactobacillales > Lactobacillaceae > Ligilactobacillus > Ligilactobacillus sp. MP3. Next base: position 18,592 of record NZ_JANFQI010000008.1, on the reverse strand, counting down.
GGATTAATCAAGATATACGATTAAAAAAGACACTTAACAATGTATAAACATTGTTAAGTGTCTTACTTTAACTATTAATCTTCAGCAACAAATGGCAATAAGCCCATGATACGAGCACGCTTAATAGCAACTGTTAACTTACGTTGGTTCTTAGCACTTGTACCTGTTACTCGACGAGGTAAGATCTTTCCACGTTCAGAAATGAAACGACGTAATAAATCTGTATCCTTGTAGTCGATGTATTCAATGTGATTTGCTGCGATGTAGTCTACCTTACGGCGACGACGTCCGCCTCTACGTTGTTGAGCCATGTTATTCCCTCCTCACGCTTACTAGAATGGCAAGTCATCATCAGAAATATCAATAGATTGTCCATTATCAGCAAATGGATCAGCACTATTATCTGCTCCATTATTTGCTGGTGTATTTCCACCAAAACTATTATTTGATTGAGAATCACCGAATGGATTGCTATCAAACTGTGATGCTTGATTTTGTGAAGGAGCATTATTTCCGTAATTATTTTGTGTCATTCCATGTTGTTCACGATAACGATCTGCTTCGGCACGTGATTCTAACAATGAGAAATTCTCGGCTACAACTTCTGTAACATATACTCTTGTCCCTTGCTGGTTTTCATAAGAACGAGTTTGAATTCGTCCGTCAATCCCAACCAATGAACCCTTATGAGTAAAGTTGGCAAAATTTTCTGCTGGTTTACGCCACATTACACAGTTAATGAAATCAGCTTCACGTTCACCTTGTTGGTTAGTAAATTGACGATTTACAGCAACAGTAAATGTAGCAACCGCAGCTCCAGAAGCCGTGTAACGTAAATCAGGATCTCTTGTTAAACGGCCTACTAGAATAGCTCTATTAATCACAGTAACTCCTCCTTAATTTTTTATATCTCTTTTAAATTTATTAGTCTTCACGTTTAACGATCATATGACGTAAAATACCATCATTAATCTTTGCAAGACGGTCAAATTCGTTGATTGCATCTGCATTTTCAGCCTTGATGTTTACAATGTGGTAAATACCTTCACTGAAACCACCAATTTCGTATGCAAAACGACGCTTAGACCAGTCTTTTGAGTCTACGATTTCAGCACCATCGTTCTTCAAAATGTTATCAAAACGTTCTACTAAAGCAGTCTTTGCTGCTTCATCGATAGCTGGGCTGATGATGTAAGTAATTTCGTAATTTGTCATGTCTATTTGCACCTCCTTATGGACTTATGGTTCTCTGTTCTCCTTTGAACAGAGAACAAGGATTAATTTGAATGATATACATATATACATTCACGAATTAAAATTATATCATGATTTTAATCGTTTAGCAAGAGTTTTCCTGATTTACCCTACTAACAATTAACATACGCAAAATAAAAATCTTTTCAAAAAAAGATTGGGATATTTTCCCAATCTTAAAAAATTCTATTCACCATCTTTTTGAGCAGCATCTAATAATCTAGCAACATCGCTATCTTTTGTATCATCACTAATTTCAGTGCTTACTTCTTGAGTTGTTTCTTCACTATTTTCGCTTTCATCTTCTGGCTCAACTTTTGTCATTGTCGATACGATTGAATCAGCACCTAAATTAATTAATCTTACACCTAATGTTGCTCGTCCTGTTTCAGATACATCGCTAATCTTAAAGCGTATCATGACACCTTTATCGGTAATAACCATGATATCTTCATCACCATTTACAGTTGTTAGTCCTGCTAATGGTCCATTCTTTTCAGTAATATTCGTTGTCTTTATACCTTTTCCGCCACGACCTTTAATTGGATATTCACTAGCAGCAGTTTGCTTACCGTAGCCATTTTCAGAAATAACAAAGACTTTACTTTCAGGTTCAAGAATTGCAGAACCTATTACATAGTCGTTATCACGAAGACGGATACCCCTGACACCAGCGGCAGAACGACCCATTGATCTAATATCTTTTTCATCAAAAGATACAGCATAACCTTGATGAGTACCGATAATTATGTTCTTAGAATCATCTGTAGCTAAGACGTTTATTAATTCATCACCTTCACGCAAAGTTATAGCTTTCAAACCATTTTTACGGATATTTCCAAATTCATTAACTGAAGTTCTTTTTACCGTTCCTTGACGTGTGATAAAGAACAGATACATTTCCTTGTCAGTTTGAACTTTATCTGCAGGAATATTTATCACTGTTTGAATTTTTTCATTTGCAGAGATGTCCAATAAATTAATTACCGGAATTCCTTTAGCTGTTCTACCATATTCTGGAATTTCATATGCCTTCATTCGGTATACTTTCCCAACATTCGTAAAGAATAGCAATTCATCATGAGTTGAAGTTGTCAATAAATGTTCAATGAAGTCATCATCATGGACTCCCATACCTTGAACACCTCTACCACCACGATTTTGTGCCTTAAAATCACTAGTTGGTAGACGTTTAATATAGCCATTATGTGTTAATGTAACTACTACATTTTCTTCTTCGATTAGATCTTCATCTTCAATACTTAAAACTTCACCAACCATCAATTCAGTACGTCTTTCATCACCAAATTTTTCTTGAATTTCTAGTAGTTCTTCATAAATGATCTTATCAATTCTTTCAGGTTTAGCTAGAATATCCTCATAATCTGCAATTGCTGCCATTGTCTTCGAATATTCATTTTCAACTTTGTCTCTTTCAAGTCCTGTCAAACGTACTAAACGCATATCTAGGATAGCTTGAGCCTGTTTATCACTTAATTGATATTCATTCATCAATTTATCTTTGGCTACATCTGGACTTTGAGAACCACGAATGATATTAATGATAGCATCAATATGATCTAAAGCTATACGTAATCCTTCTAAAATATGGGCTCTTGCTTTAGCTTTCTTTAATTCAAACTCAGTTCTACGACGAATTACTTCTTCTTGATGTTTCAAATAGTATTGTAGAATTTGCTTCAAACTAAGGATCTTTGGTGTTCCATTAACAATGGCCAACATGTTAAAACCAAAAGTAGTTTGCATTAATGTTAATTTATACAAATTATTTAATACAACTGAAGCACTAACATCTCTACGAACATCAATCGTTACACGCATACCTTCACGATCTGATTCATCTTTAACATCAGTAATGCCTTCGATTTTCTTTTCACGTGCTAATTCTGCAATACGTTCAATTAATCGAGCTTTATTTACCATGTATGGCAACTCGTGTACAACAATTTGTTGTTTTCCATTAGCTTGCTCATCAATTTCAACTTTGGCACGTAAAGTAACAGTACCCTTACCTGTTTCGTATGCTTTTCTGATACCAGATTTTCCCATTACAATTGCACCAGTAGGGAAATCTGGTCCAGGGATTGCCTCCATCAAATCAGCTGTAGTTGCATCAGGATTTTTCATTAACATATGAATTCCGGAAATAACTTCTCCCAAATTGTGAGGCGGGATATTTGTCGTCATACCTACAGCAATACCTGTAGCCCCATTAACTAGCAAATTAGGAAAACGTGCTGGTAAAACAACAGGTTCTCTTTCAGTTCCATCGTAGTTTGGTTGGAAATCAATTGTATCTTTATTGATATCACGGAGCATTTCTAGAGTAATCTTTGACATTCTAGCTTCTGTATAACGCATCGCAGCAGCACCATCACCATCGACAGAACCAAAGTTACCATGACCATCTACTAACATATAACGATAACTGAAATCTTGTGCCATACGTACCATCGATTCATAAATCGCAGAGTCACCATGTGGATGAAACTTACCCATTACATCACCAACAATACGTGCGGATTTCTTATATGGCTTATCAGGAGTAACCCCTAATTCATTCATTCCATACAAGATACGACGATGAACTGGTTTTAAACCATCGCGTACGTCAGGTAAAGCACGAGCTACAATAACACTCATCGCATAGTCTAAAAACGATGTACGCATAACTTTAGATAAATCAACGTCTTTAATTCTATTTGGTAAATCTACCAATTTTCTTACCTCCTAACACTTTTGCTCACGATGTAATTAAACATCCAAGTTATTAACAAATGTTGCATTATCCTCTATAAATTGACGACGAGGTCCAACGTGATCTCCCATCAACATTTCAAATACTTCATTTGCTTCTTCTGCATCTGATAATTCTACTCTCAATAATCGACGATTTTCAGGATTCATTGTAGTTTCCCATAACTGTTCAGCATCCATTTCACCCAAACCTTTATAACGTTGAATAACAGGCTTTGGACTAGGTGGTAAACTTCCTAAAACATCATTCAATTCTTCGTCAGAATCAATATATTTTATCATCTTACCTTGACGCACTTGATACAAAGGTGGTTGTGCAATATATACGTAACCTGCGTCAAGCATAGGTTTCATGAAACGATATATCAAAGTTAATAGCAAAGTTCTGATGTGAGCACCATCGACATCAGCATCAGTCATGATGATTAACTTATGATAGTTTGCCTTAGAAACATCAAATTCTTCTCCAAATCCTGTTCCTAAAGCTGTAAATAGCGAACGAATTTCTTCATTAGCCAAAATTCTATCTATTGTTGCTTTTTCAACGTTTAAAATCTTACCTCTAATTGGCAAGATAGCTTGTGTTAAACGTGAACGTCCCTGCTTGGCAGAACCACCAGCAGAGTCCCCTTCGACAATAAATAACTCTGAAATTTCAGGATCTTTTGAAGTATTATCAGCTAATTTCCCTGGCAAATTAGAAATTTCTAAACCATTCTTCTTACGTGTTACCTCACGTGCTCTCTTAGCAGCAATACGAGCTTTAGCGGCTAAAAGTCCTTTTTCTACAATTTGCTTTGCAACTGTAGGATTTTCCAGCATAAATTTATTGAAAGTTTCACTAAATAATTTATCAGTAACCTTTCGAGCATCTGAATTTCCTAACTTAGTCTTTGTTTGTCCTTCAAATTGTGGATTAGGATGTTTAATTGATACTACAGCTGTTAAGCCTTCACGTACATCTTCCCCGGAAAGATTTGCATCATTTTCTTTAATCAAGCCACTCTTACGACCATAATCATTAATTACTCTTGTTAAAGCAGTCTTAAATCCAGATTCATGAGTTCCACCTTCATAGGTATGAATGTTGTTGGTGAAAGATAACAAGTTAGAATGGAAATCATTAGTGTATTGTAAAGCTACTTCCACCGCAATTCCTTTTTGTTCACCTTCAACATAAATAGGTTCTGGGAAAATAACTTCCTTACCCTTATTCAAGAATTCAATATAGTGTTTAATACCACCAGCATAGTGAAATTCTTCATGTGTTGGTTCTTCTTGACGCTTATCATCAATTGTTATCTTTAATCCCTTATTCAAAAAGGCTAATTCACGAATTCTCTTAGTTAACACATTGATGTCATAGGTCGTAGTTTCTGTAAAAATATCTGGATCCGGCTTGAAATGGACAATCGTTCCATGTTCATGGCGAGGACACTTTCCTACAACCGTCATGGCAGTAGCTACTTTACCTAATTTAAAGTCCATACCATAGACGTTTTCATCATCTTCTCGCATGACTTTTACATCTAGATTTGTTGATAATGCATTTACAACTGAGGCACCCACACCATGAAGACCACCAGAAACTTTATAGCCTCCACCGCCAAATTTACCACCAGCATGTAAGACCGTAAAAACTGTTTCTAATGCAGGACGACCTGTTTTCTTTTGAATATCAACAGGAATACCACGACCATTATCTTTTACAGTAATGCTATTGTCTTCTTCAACTGTTACATTAATTTCATCAGCAAATCCTGCTAAAGCTTCATCGATACCATTATCAATAATTTCCCATACTAAATGATGTAGCCCTTGAGAACTTGTTGAACCAATGTACATACCTGGGCGTTTACGAACAGCTTCTAAACCTTCAAGAACTTGTATTTGGCTAGCATCATATTCTTTTGCCTTTTCTTCTTGAAGTTTTTCTTTTCTTTCTTCTTCAGTCACAGCTATTCCTCCTCAATTGTAAATGAATTTTCTTCTGTAATTTTTCCGTTATCTATTTTAAAGATTTTGGGTTTATTAATTAATTGTTGCGCAACATCTGATAATCCTGGTGTAGTCAGGAATGTTTGTACTTTATTTTGAATAGTTTTCAATAAATGAGTTTGTCGAGCACCATCTAACTCACTCAACACATCATCTAACAACAGGATTGGATATTCATGTGTTTTTTCTTTCATCAAATCTATTTCAGCTAATTTCACAGACAACGCTGCTGTTCTTTGCTGGCCTTGCGATCCATACACTTGGACATTTTTGTCATTCAACATAAAACGAACATCATCTCTATGCGGGCCGAGCAATGTTGTCCCTTGAAAAATTTCTTTATCCATCATAGTTTTATACTGTTCAATCAAGGATTGCTTTAATTCCAACACACTCTTTCCTTGGTATTCTTTCAATGTACTTTCATACTGAAATTGTAAATGTTCCTTACCCTGTGTGATTTGGTTATGTAACTTATCAGCATATTTTTCTAATTCTTGTAAAAACTCTAATCTTTTAAAAATTATTTGCGAACCACTTTCTGAAAGTTGCTCTGATAATATTTCTAAATATACTTTATCCGTTGCCTTTTTGGTTTGTAGTTCTTTAAGATACTTATTTCGTTGGCGCAAAACCGCCCGATATTCAGTCAAGGCATGTAAGTAAAGAGCATCTATTTGTCCAAACTCCATATCTATGAACCTTCGACGAACTGATGGAGCCCCCTTAACTAGCGCTAGGTCTTCCGGCGCAAACAGAATAACATTTAATTGCCCGATATACTGTGACAATCTTGCTTTTTCCAAATAATTAACTTTGGCTTTCTTACCTTTACGACTTATCAAAAGTTCTAACTTCGTGTTACCTAAACGTTGATGAACTTCTCCTCTAATTAATGCGGCATCTTTTTTAAAGGTTACCATTTCCCTATCATTGCTCGTTCTATGACTACGTGCCATTGCTAAAACATATATAGATTCCAACAAATTAGTTTTTCCCTGAGCGTTTTTCCCAATCAAAACGTTAACTTGAGGAGAAAAAGCAACATTAACATCTTCATAATTTCGAAAATGTTTAAGTTCCAATTTTTCAAGATACATTATTTGTCAGCTTCCATCATAAACTTTCCATATTCAGGAATTTCAACTAAATCGTTAGGATATAACTTTCTACCTCTACGGTTATCCAATTCACCATTGATCAAAACATCATTTTCTTGTAAGAACCATTTCGCTTGCCCACCAGAACTAATGATGTCAACAATCTTTAATAATTGACCTAAAGTTATATAGTCTGTCTTCAACTTCACTTTTTGTGCCAAAATATCCCCTACTTTCTTTTAAATACCTTCTAATTATACCTTTTTTTTGATAAAAAGACAATTTTTAAAGGCTTTTTTAACCGTTTATAGCACTTTTACACCAATTTAGACTTATCCTACCTACCCTATATTAAAACGGCTCAAAATAACTCTTATTTGCTTTTTTAGCATATCCTAACTACAAGGAGCATTAATTGAAAGAACGGCAACACTACACCAAAGCTACTTATTCACCCTTAGTTTCATTTGTGAAATCTACACAAGTTTACAGCCTCAACGGTTATATCATTTTCCGATGATATTGATCAATCAATCACAATGGTATAGTATATTAATTTTTTACATAAAAATAAGACTCTTTATACATAAAAAGCATAAGAGTCTTATTTAATAAATTAATCTAATTTATCTTTTTAGAATGTTCTCACAGGTGTAATCAACTGAACAAAATTATCTTTATCTTCTGTTGGTACAATTGTGAATGGACGTAATGGTTGTGTAAACGCAATTGTAATTTCTGATTGACCAAATGAACGTAGGGCGTCTTTCATATAATCTGGATTAAATGAAATTTCTAACTCTGAACCTTCTAAATTTTTGAAATGTAATTCTTCTTCAACATTTCCAACTTCAGGAGTATTACCTGAAAGAACAACACTTTGTGCACTTGGATTAATTGCTAATTTAACTACATTATTGCGACCTTCATGAGATAGAAGGGAAGCACGTTCAATTGATTGAAGTAATTCTACTGCATTAAAATCAACTGTAATTTCTGAAACTTTCGGAATTAATCTTTCAGTATCAGGATATTTTCCTTCTAGTAAACGAGTGTAGAAAGAAGTATTACCTAGAATGAATAATGCTTGATTTTCTGAGATCTGAATTTCAATGTTTTCGTCACTATCAGAAATCATTTTAGATAATTCACTTAAAGATTTTCCTGGAATAATAACATCATAAACCGCATCGTCAGCACCTGACAATTTGATGATACGTTGACTTAAACGATGGGAGTCAGTTGCTACTGCAAGTAATTCTCCATTCTTTATTACCAAATGAATACCAGTTAAAATAGGGCGACTTTCTTGATTAGAAACAGCAATAACTGTTTGACTAATAACTTGTTTTAGTATGTCGCCGGGAACAGTTAATTGATCTTTTGAATCAATTTCTGGAAGATGAGGGTATTCTTCAGCATTTAACCCATTAATTGTAAATTCTGCTGATCCAGAAGTAATTGTTGCTTGAAATCTTTCGTTAATTTCAATTGTCATTGTTTGTTCTGGTAATTTCTTTACAATTTCACTAAAGAAACGAGCAGGTAAAACAACTGCACCTTCTTGTTCAATTTGTAATGCGGCATTATCATCTGCAATTGAAATGATTGTTTCAATGGATATATCTGAATTGCTACCAGTTAAAGTTAATGCATCCTTTGACAAATCCATTTTTAATCCTGTCAAAATATCAATTGTCGTTTTAGATGATATTGCTCGTTGAACATCGTTTAAATATTTGATAAATGATGCTCGTTGAATTGAAAATTTCATGTATATGAATCCTCCTAATATATATTTATATATTATTTATATAAGTAGTAGTAATAGTAGGGCTTGTTCATACTGTGGATAAGTATATAAAACCCTGAAATATAAGAAAATCACTTGTGGAATTGTTGTGGATAAAATTAGTAGGTTATTAACATTAATCCACAAACTAATCTTGCAGCTCGGCTCGCAGTTCATTTACTTCCTTTTGGAGAGTAGTGTCTGCATGAAGAGCTTCAGCAATCTTCTCATGAGCATGAATAACAGTTGTATGATCCTTACCACCAAATTCATTTCCAATTTTTGGAAGTGAGGCATCTGTTAGTTCACGTGATAAGTACATAGCAATTTGGCGAGGAATAACGATAGATTTAACACGTTTCTTTCCCTTTAAATCAGCAATTGTTACATGATAATACTTAGCTACTTTATCTTGAATGATAGGAATAGTTAGTTTGCTGGATTTGCCACTGACTTTTAAGTTTTTAAGAGCCTCAGCTGCTAGACTAGTAGAAATTGGAGTGCGAGTCATTGAAGAAAAAGCTTCTACTCGCATTAAAGCACCTTCAAGTTCTCTAATATTTGAATCTATTTGACCAGCTATATAACTAAGTGTGTCATCTGGAATAGAAACGTGTTCAGCCTCAGCTTTATTTCTTAAAATTGCGATTCTCGTTTCAAAATCTGGAGGAGTTATATCAACGGATAGCCCCCATTTAAAGCGAGAAACTAGTCTTTGTTGAAGTTTTGGAATTTCATTAGGCAGTCTATCTGATGAAAGAACGATTTGTTTTTTATCATCGTATAGCGCGTTGAAAGTATGGAAAAATTCTTCTTGTGTACCTACTTTATCTGCAAAAAATTGAATGTCATCTACAAGTAGTAAATCGACACTTCGATATTCACGTCTGAATTCTTCTTGACGCTTTGTTTGTATAGAACTAATGAAATCATTGGCAAAGGATTCACTAGTAACGTATTTTACTTTTGCATCAGGACGATTTTCTAACATTTGATGTCCAATAGCGTGCATTAAATGAGTTTTTCCCAAACCAACACCGCCGTAGAAGAAGAGCGGGTTGTAAAAAACGCCAGGTTCTTCAGCAACGGCTAGTGCTGCTGCATGTGCTAATTGATTACCTTTACCAACAACAAAAGTATCAAAAGTATAACGATCGTTAAGTTGAGTTTCTTTTAGAAAAGAAGAACTATTATTATTTTCTGCAACAGAAACTTTTTTTGGTGTAGTTACACTTTCTGAATTTGCTAGAGGATTAGGATCACTAGGTAGCTTAGCTAAAACAGTTATTTTTTCACCAGATACTTCTTGGATTAGATCTGAAATTTGTCCATTAAGCTTTTGAGTCCAATAATCCCTATGTAAAGGTGTTGGAACATTTACAATTAGTGTTTGATCGATATATTGAACTGGTTCTGCTGGACCAAACCATGCCTTGTAGCTAGCAGGATTTAAAGATTTACTGAAAGATTCAATAATATATTGCCAAAGTGAATCTAAATCTAAATTAAGCACAGGTAAGCCTCCTTTTTTAAATATTGTGAATATATTTTAGCATTTTTAAAAGAAGTTTTCCACAGGTGAAAATAATAAACTTTTTTATTAACAACAGGTGAATATAGATATCCACAAGTGCAAATAGAAAGACCAAAATTGTACATTATTTACACGTTATCCACAGAAAGCAGCAAAGGAAATACCTTGGAAAATAAAGAACTACACTGGTTATAAACAACGAAGATTATGTTTGTGGATAAAGTTATTAACAGGGTGTTGAATTAAAATTTTTCTATGAAAAACTCTGTGAATTGTTAGAAAGAAATTTTTTGAAGAATCACAATAAATTAACGTGTAATTATAGATTTTGTGGATAATTAGATGTTTCATTATTTAAATGCTACTTTTTTTTTAGTAGAAAGTATGATAACATTAATAAGTAAGTCTGAGCTTGACATTTTAACTACTTTTTAGTAAAGTAATCAGTATCATTGTTAAGTAAGGGTATTGAGGAGGTGTATATCAATGAAGAGAACTTACCAACCAAAGAAACGCCATCGTCAACGTGTACATGGTTTTCGTAAACGTATGAGTACAAGTAACGGTCGTAATGTGTTAGCACGTAGACGCCGTAAAGGTAGAAAAGTATTGTCTGCATAGGCCACTGGACCGTCAGTGGTCTTTTTTCTTATGTAGACTTTTCATGGAGATTTAATTATGAGAAAGTCATATCGCGTCAAAAAAGAAGCGGAATTTCAAACAGTCTTTACTCAAGGACAGTCTTGTGCTAACCGCCAATTTGTGGTTTACATGCTAGAAAAGCCTGATCAAAAGCATTTTCGAGTAGGAATTTCAGTTGGTAAAAAAATTGGAAATGCGGTAGCTCGCAATTGGGTAAAGCGTCGTATTCGCCAAAGTTTAACTGAATTGAAGCCTCAGTTGAAGCAAGATTGCGATTTTCTTGTGATTGCACGACCAACTGTTGCTTATATGTCAATGGCTGAAGTAAAGGAACATCTAAAGCATGTTTTGAAATTAGCCAAAGTATTAGGAGAATGACGTAAGAGAGGTACATATACAGTGAAAAAGTTAAAACGCAGTTTAGTTCTGCTGAGTTCACTAGTTCTGATGGTAGTTGTATTGTCAGGGTGTACTCCAACCACTAAGGTAGATGCTAGTAGCACGGGATTTTGGGATCATTATATTGTATGGAATTTCATTCGTGCTATTCAAGGATTAAGTCATATTTTTGGAAATAGCTATGGCTGGGGAATTGTAATTTTTACAATTATTGTTCGTATCATCATCTTGCCGCTAATGATTTATCAAATGAAGAGTATGCGTCAAACGATGGAATTGCAACCCAAATTAAAAGCATTGCAAGAAAAATATCCTGGAAAAGATATGGAATCAAGACAAATGTTGGCTAAGGAACAGCAAAAATTATATTCTGAAGCTGGAATTAATCCTTTTGCAAGTATGCTTCCTTTAATTGTACAGATGCCAATTTTGTTTGCTTTGTACCAAGCTATTTTTAGATCAGATGTTTTGAAGTCAGGTACATTCTTTTGGATGCAGTTGGGAGATAAAGACCCATATTATATCTTACCAATTTTAGCTGCAATTTTTACTTGGCTAACTTCTAAATTGAACTCAATGGCGCAACCTGAACAAAATACAATAACAACGGTAATGACATGGTCTATGCCGATTATGATTTTTGTATTTGCATTGAATGTTCCTGCTGCACTTTCTTTATATTGGGTAATTACTAATTTGTTTTCAGCAGGACAAACGTTACTTATCAATAATCCTTTCAAAATTAGAAAGGAACGTGAAGAAAAAGAACGTAAAGAGAAGGCTCGTCAACGTAAATTGGCTAAAGCTAAGCGTAAGGCCTATAAGAGTAAACGTAAATAGCATTATAAAAGTATCCATCGCGAGTACGATGGATACTTTTTTGTGAATAAAAATAAAATATCAAATATACTTATGTGGATAAGTTTATTTTTTAATTATTAACATGTTAAAAAATTAAGTTTCAATAAAAGATTGCAAAGAACAAATGAAATCATGTATACTTGAAATGTTTAATTTTATGTAAAGATTGTTAGCATAAATGAAAACACTGAAAATTTAATACGTACTTATTCAAGGAGGAAAAATCGTGTATCTAGCGATAAATATTGTTGGTGTACTTGTCTTTTTAGCGATTGGTTGGCTTTTATCTAAGGATCGTAAGCAAATTAATTGGCGTGCCATCGCTGTAATGGTATTATTTAACTTATTTTTGGCATGGTTCTTAACAAGCTTTTCAATCGGACGTGCAATTGTTGATGGAGCTGCAGCTGGATTTAATGAATTAATGAAAGTTGCCTATGTAGGTATCGAATTTGCGGTTCCTAGTATGGTTAAAGTTAAGCAAATGGACTGGTTTGTTTCTGTACTTCTACCAATTTTGATGATCGTTCCTTTATTCGATATCTTGACATATATTGGTATTTTACCTTGGGTTATTAAGTGGATAGGAAGAGGACTTTCTTGGTTGACAGGTCAACCAAAATTTGAATCTTTCTTTGCTATTGAAATGATGTTTTTAGGTAACACAGAAGCTTTGGCTATTTCAAGTTTGCAATTAAAGCAAATGAAGGCTGAACGTAACTTAACTTTAGCTATGATGTCTATGAGTTGTGTTACTGCTTCAATTATTGGTGCATATACTCAAATGATGCCAGGTAGTTATATTTTAACTGCTGTTCCAGTTAACGTTATTAATGCTTTGATTGTGACATCTATGTTGAATCCAGTAACAGTAACTAAAGAAGAAGATACAGTTGCTACAATGAAGGGATCAGCAGCTGCTGAAACTGAAGTAGGCGATGTTGATGCTGAAGGTAATGCAGTAAAAGAACCATTCTTCTCATTCTTAGGTGATTCTATCTTAGGTGCTGGTCGTTTGGTATTAATCATTGCTGCTAACGTTATTGCTTTTGTTGCTTTAGCTGCATTAATTGATAAGCTTTTAGGATATATTAATCCATGGTTATCTTTAGAACACATTTTAGGAATTGTAATGTTCCCATTTGCATGGTTAACAGGTTTGAATGTTCAAGACTCTTTCCAATTTGCTCAATACATGGGTATGAAGTTGGTAACAAATGAATTTGTTGTAATGGGTAAGGTTACAGGCACAATTAGTACACACGCATTTAATCCTCATTATCGAGCAATGTTAACAGTATTTTTAACATCCTTTGCTAACTTCTCAACTATTGGTATGATTATTGGATGCTTTAAGGGTATTGTAAATAAAGAAAAGAATGATTTAATTTCTAAGAATGTTGGTTATATGTTAGTTTCCGGTATTCTAGTATCACTCCTTTCTGCTGCTATGGTTGGTTTGTTCGTTTGGTAGGATGCAACAATCTTTAGTATGAAAAAAGCATTATGAGATTTCTCATAATGCTTTTTTATTATGTGTTCGTAATCAACTTAAAATAAGGCTTTAGCGGCAATTATCATAAAAATTAATAAAACAGTAGAGCTAATTGCAGCAGCTGAAAATACACTTTTACCACGCTTGAAGATAACTTTAAAGTTTACAGACATGCCTAATGCAGCCATAGCCATACCTAAAAAGAGATAAGCGATTTGAACAAGGCTATCGAGATAAGGTGCGATGAATGGAACAAATGTACCGATAATGCTAGTTAAGATGAAACCACCTAAAAACCAAGGGATAGGTAATTTAGAATTAGTAGTTTTAGTATTAAGGATATTTGCAGCCATTTTTTTACGATACCAAAGACCTACTAGAAGTGCTACAGGAGCAAGAAGTAGGACACGGGATAATTTCATAATAATTGCATTTTGAAGACTGATTGCACCATCAGCACCACCAGTAGCTACAGCATGAGCAATTTCATGAAGTGATCCACCCGCCATAATACCAAATTGGCTGGCATCTAATCCGATAAATGGTTTTAGAAAAATTTCAATTAAAGTAAATACAGTACCCATTACGCAGACAACTGCAACAGCTAAAACTTCATTTTCACGTTTTCTTTCTTCATTAGTAGTTTCTATTTGAGGGGAAACACCCATTACAGCAGCTGCACCACAAATTCCACAACCACACGCAGTTAGGATAGCCAATTCAGATTCAGCACCAAATTTTTTACAGAGGTAATAAGTGAGAGTAATCGTACCACTTACGACAATAATTGAAAGAATAATGGTTTTTATTCCTGCATTAGCTAAAGTTATGAGATTAAGTTTGAATCCTAATAGGATAATCCCTAAGCGGAGAAATTTATTAGAAATAAAACCTATTCCAGAGGAAGCTTTATTAATAGTTTGAGGAAATGATTGGAATGCAATTCCTAATAATAATGAAAGAACTAAAGCTCCAATTAAACTAAGGTAAGGAAGTTTGGCTAAAAAACTACCTAGGACAGAACAAATAAAAGTAAGAAGAGCAGCGAGCCAAAATGCACGTTTTTTAAGTATAGTCATATAAACACCTCTTTGTAAATATTTTCTATAATAAATGTACCAAAAACCTTTGATAAAATTAAATAATGAATTACTATGTTATCATAAGTATAAATTATGGAGAGTAAAATGTTAGATAATAAAATTGAAACGTTTATGATGGTAGCCCATCTAAAGTCATATACCAAAGCGGCAGAAAGTTTGTTTATAAGTCAACCAGCAGTGTCTCAACAAATTAGACAATTGGAAGAAGAATTTGGAGTAAAGCTATTTAACTATGAAAAGAGGAAATTATTTTTAACAACTGAGGGAAAAGAATTATTGAAATTTGCAGAATCAGTGAAAGTACAAACAAAAAATATAAAAATAAAAATGAAATTATCTGATAAGCAAAGTAGCCCATTGAATTTTGCAACAACATTTTCACTTAGTAATAATGATGCATGGAAAATTGTTGATTACTATAGAAGTCAAAGAAGTAAGAAAATTGTGTGTCAAACTTTTAATACTCAACAATGTTTAGAAGCTCTTAATAATGGAAAAATAGATTTTGCATTGATTGAGGGTAATTTTAAGCAAGATGACTATGATAAAGTAATCATTAGAAATGAACCATTTATTGCAGTAGGAAAAAGGAAATTAGGTATAGAAGCAAATAAAGAATATGATTTACGCGAACTAATAAATTATCCATTAATTTATCGAGAACAAGGGTCAGGTTCGTTAGAAATAACAAGACAAATATTGGGTATGAGGAATTTAAGTCCAATAGATTTTAAACAAGAATACCAAATTGGGAGTCTAAGTTTATTTAGAAGAATGCTATTAGATGGAGTAGGGATAGGATTCTGTTATCAATGTTTATTAACAGATGAGTTGGATGATGGAATTATTCAGAAGATAAAAATAAAAAATATGGAAGTGGCTCATCCTATCTCATTAGTGTGGTTAAAAGGAAATGATCAATTAAAAGAAGAAATACAAGTAGTGAAGGAAATCTTAAAGTAATAATAAAAGTAATTATGGAAATAAATTAGCGACAAATCCAAGTTTTTCAGTAGCTTGAATTTGTCGCTAATTGTCATATTAAAAAGAAAATTAGTTAAAGACACCTGTTGTAGGATCCATTTTTTGAATAGAACCAGTAGTAGGATTATAATGATAAATTCCTTTTAGATTAGTAACCGCAGTGCTACCAGGAGATTGAGTACGAATTTCAATTTCATACATACCATTATTTTCCCCAGTTATAAAAGCAATATCACTATTTCCAAGTTGAACACCTGAAGCGTTTAAAAATGAAGTTAAAACGGAATTGTTATCTGTAGTAACATCTTGTGATTGACTTGAAGCAGAAACAGAACTTGAAGCAGAAACAGAACTTGAAGGGATTGCGTTTGAAGAATTACTTGCTACTTCGCTGCTAGAGCTAGAAGATTGTGAACTGCTACTAAACTTATTTGAACTAGATTTTTTTTGACTAGAACTTTTTACTAATTTAGAAGTCTTGACAGAACTAGAACTACTGCTAGACTCAGAGTTTTGAGAAGTAGAATTGTTGCTACAAGCCCCTAATAAAAATAAAGATATAAAAAGTGGTATAAGAAATAATTTTTTTCTCATGGTAAAACCTCCTTTAATATAGTGAGTTAATTTCCTGATAACAATTGGTTAAAACTTTCATCAGACATATTGGGAATGACACGTTGACGATGAAGTTCGTATAAACCTTGACTGACATTTGCTAATCCAGGTTTAGTAGTAAGTGCAAATTTATATCCAGCACGTTGAGCGATGAAAGGTGAGGCTGGAGTATATCTACCAACAGGATATATAAGTAAAATGGTATTTTGTTTTAGAGAACGATTGAGTAGCCCACGAGAGTTAGCCATTTCTACTAATTGTTGCTCAGTATTTAAAGTATTGAGTTCAGTATGTGAAACGGTGTGACTAGCAATACTGACCAATTTTTCTTTACGTAATTTCTTTAATTCATTAGTTGAAAGCATATCAGGTGTATTAATCTTGTCGGTAATCATACCAATTGTTGCATGTAAAGAAAGCTTCTTTAGAATAGGATAAGCCGAAGAATAATTATTTTCATAACCATCATCAAAAGTAATAAAAACAATTTTATTTTCTTTACCAACTGGTACCTCTTGCCTTGTTAGAACACGATATGCTTCATTAGGAGTAAGGGTGTAATATCCTTCCTTATGTAATAATTCCATCTGATGTTCAAATTGTTCGGGAGGTAGGCATAAACTATTTCCCGGGATATTTGCGATGCTATGATACATCAAGATTGGAAAACTAACAGGAGCTGTTACTTTTTTCCAATGAGTATGTTCTTTGCGATGATGAGAAGAACTAGCAGATACTACTGGAATATTTAAAAATGAAAGCACGACAAAAAAAGTTGTAAATACTATTAAAAATAATTTTTTCATTAACCGATACCTATATTTCTATTTTTTACTTTAAGTTTAGTTTAATCAGAGGACATTTGCAACATAGATTAATATGTATAGTAATTTTTCCAAAAAAAAAACTGCTGAATCTTAAAAGATAAAGCAGTTAGAAAGTATATTATTATCTGAAATCTTGAATACTTAATGCGGGCATAAGTTCGCCAGAATTATCTCCAGTCAAACGAAGAAGAGAATTGTTAGTATTCAAAGAAATTTTCATATTATCGTCCATATACATTTTGGAGTAACCTTTATAGTAGAATTTTCCAATATTGGAATCAATTACTTCATTATAATCTTTTTTATAGTCCATATCTTTAGACACAACTAAAATTCTAAAGTCACTATTTAAAGAGCAAACTCCAACTTTTGATAGGGCACCAACACCATCATCAAAATCAAGCAATAAAACTGCGTTAGAATCATCTGTATAACGTTGTAATTTTTTTGCTGCATCATCAGTAACTGTTATTTTCATAAATGTAACCCCCTAGATAAAATGATTTACTATCTATATCTTTAATGATACTCAAAAGTTGGGATTAATCAATTATATTGCTTGCAATATAATTAGTTCTATAATTTATAGAAGAAAGAAAACAATTTTTAAACGGAATTTTCATATATTATTCAAAAATAAACAGTAGTATAAGAGCATAACCTAATAGCAATATAGATTTTCTATATTAACCTTTCATTTACTCTTCTCCCCCGAAAGTAAACGAAATTAACATGCATCCCCCCTGAATGATGTATGTAACTAACTCCTTTTACCTCCATATTGTAATGTGGAGGTTTTTTATTTGGATAAAGAGAGGAAAGTGAAGAACGATTTGTAAGAAATATTGAATTTTTTCTTCACAATTTCTTCATAAATGAAATATATGATATGAGTATCAACTAGTTAATAGTTAGTTGATATCTCCCCCTGAAATATTTTTGAGATTTAAAAGTATTGATTATTTCCCCTAATAATTGATACTAAACATATTAAACTCCTTTTTTCCTCATAGTTGATGACTATGAGGTTTTTTTATTAAATAATCGCAAAATTATTGCTTGACGGAGATTTAAAAAAAGTGTATAGTAATACGTGTCATGTATTGCTACATTAAATGATGTGGCAATATGAGAGATAAGAAAAAATAAAAAAGTTATTGACAAATATATGATGACTTGATATGATGTAAAAGTTGTCAGTTGTTGATAG
>NZ_JANFQI010000007.1:0-117691 GCF_024436335.1 Ligilactobacillus sp. MP3 | reverse complement strand
GTTGTTTGTTTCTCATTTGTAGGATCTACTGGATTTTCGCTATTTTCTGTAGAGCCACTTTTATTTTGATTCATCGTTGGTGTACTTACTACATTATCACTTCTTACCGCAGAAGGATCTTCCTTCTGATTTGCAGTAGTTTCTACAGTATTTGGTTTAGATAAAGTTACTTCCTTACCACTGATATCTTTATTTTCATTTATTTTATTAGAATTTACAGCTGCATTACCACTTGTAGAAGGTGTCGTTACTTCATCGGCATTTGCATTTATAGCATTCCCTATCATTAGACCACCAAAAATAACACTTCCTACAATAAAAGAGGCAGCACCCCCGCCGTTCTTCTTTTTTCTAATAGAATACTTTAATTGTCTATTCAAATTATCTCTTAACATCTTTTCCCTTACCTTTCATCAAGCATATAATATTTAATTTAAATCCTCTCAATAAGTATCCTTTTATGCTTATATCCACCTTCTTTATCTACTATAAAAGTTATAATTTTACCGCTTAAATTTTTATAGCAAATCAAATTGCTGTATATATTTTATAAAATTTAAAAGTCAAATTCAATACTCATTATCAAAAAAATTATTACTAATAATATTATTTATCCTTCCCCCCACACACATTTTTATAGTGTTTTTTTATATTTAAGCAGAATATATCATTAATATGTATAAAAACACAAAAAATAAACTTAAAAATAAAATTAAATACAATTATAAATTAAATATATAAGTTATTATTAACCTATAAAATCATTAAAAAATATAATATAAATCAAAAAAAATATTATTTATAATAATAACTTTGTTTCTTATAATTATCATTAATTATTAAATATATAAATCCGAATTATCTCATTTTTTTGTTACTATTATTACCATCATCTAAATAGCTAAAAAACTCGTATCTGTATGATCTAATAGAATTTTTCAGATACGAGTTTTATATAAATTATTATTCAGTTTTTATCAACAAATCTTTGGCTACAACAAGTTTATTTTCCCCAACAAAAATATATTTCATTATTAAACCTAAAATAATCGGTAATATTACAAATAACATCGTTATTAAAACTATACTGCTTACTCCTGGGGACATTTGCTCATACGCTGTCATCGGCCCAATTAATCCAGCAAATCCAAAGCCCGCACTCATAGATGTTCCTTGAATTTTAAAAATGGCTCCCAAAGCTCCCATAATTCCTGAACTAATTATTACTGGAATAAATAATTTTGGCCTTTCCAACATATTTCCCATTTGAATTTTAGGAGTTCCAATAAAATGAGCGAGTATTGTTCCTAAACTATTAACTGAACTTCCCATAATTGCCAATGTAAAAGCTCCAGCTGTAATTCCTAGATTAGCTGAACCAGATGAAATTCCACTTATCCCAATTGCAGTTGCTATTCCCACTGAACTGATTGGAGATACAATTAAAACTGCAAATGATATCCCCATCAATGTCCCCATCAAAACTGGTTGAAGAATTGTAAAAGTCTTTATCATCGCTCCCACAAATCCTGTCACTAATTTGACATAAGGAAGAGTCATTAATCCTAATCCCCCACCCAATACTAAGACAAGAACTGGCATCAACAGAACTGTATAATTCTTCAATTTATTTCCAATAACACTAGCAATGATTACTGCAAATGTAATTGTTACTGCAACATTAATTACATCGCCTGTTCCAGCAAGAACATAAGTTGTCCCAGCTTTCTTCACTACACCTGATCCAATTGTTGCGGCTGCTGCAATTGAACTCATTTGAATCATATTCATTTTAAAGAGATATCCCACACAGAATCCAGCCATTGCAGGTAGCAAACTTGCAGCAAAACTAGTAATACTAATTACTTGACTTGCAACGTGTGGCATTACTCCCATTAGAGCTTTCATCAGCTGACCAACTAATGCAGAAGGAATTAAAGCTACCACAACGCCCATACTAATACCATTTAAAATATTCATTGTCCCTGTTTTTAAGCTAATCTTTTTATTCATATCCTTTACCTCATTTTATTAAATTTCATGGTCACTTCTTTTCTCTGAAATAATAGCTAATACATCATCTAAACTAATATCAACCATATTTTGAACGGCAACATTAGTATAGAAGCCAACATGCGGTGTCAAAATAACATTATTCATCGCTCTTAATTCTTTTAATTGCTCACTTGGTAATTCTTTACCACGTAAATCAAAATTAAAGAAATTCTCTTCGCCTGTAAGTGTATCTAAAGCTGCTCCTGCTAACTTCTTATTTTTTAAAGCAGCGATTAGAGCATCTGTATCTACAACTGGGCCACGACATTCATTAATTAGAAATGCAGTTGGTTTCATTAATGCCAATTCTTCACTTCCAATTAATCCTTTGGTTGTTTCATTCAAGTCGACATGTAAACTAATAACATCTGATTCTTGTAACACTTCGTTCAATGATTTATAAGTCAAAACCTCATTTAATTCTGGATTTGGCTTAATATCATAAGCAATTATTTTAGCACCTAAAGCATTAAATAATTTAGCTGCAGTACCACCAATTCTACCAGCACCGATTATCCCAATTGTCAAAGTATGGATTTCTTTTCCTTTAAGTCCAATCCATCTAAAATCTTGTTCCTCAGCTCTTTCATCAAACAATTCTAAATTACGAATTAATCGCATGGTATGTGCTAAGGCTAATTCTGCAACTGATCTTGATGAATATGCAGGTACATTCGTTACTTTCAAACCATTCTTATGAGCTAAATCAACATTAATTACATCATATCCAGCAGTTCTTGTAGAAATTTGCTTTAATCCTAGATTCTTCAATTCAGCGTATACTTCATCTTCAACTAAACTTCTTTGTTGAATAACAACACCATCAAAACCTTTAAGTTTAGCTACTGTATCAGCATGTAGCTCACCTTCATCAATTCCAACTTCCACATCAGGATGTCGTTCACTCCAATTTTCAATAGCTTCCTTTTCATCTTCACGTACTGACATCATCAAAATTTTTTTCATCTATCTTACCTCGTTTTATTTACTTTCTTCTTCAACATACTTGGCAATTCGAGCTACACCTTTTTTTATTTCTTCCATACTTGTTGCATAGCTTAAACGGATATAGTGTTCTCCACCTTTACCGAAGAAAGAGCCAGCAGTTACTGCTACTTTTGCTTTTTCGGCTAAGTCATAAATAAACTTCTTATCATCTTGTTCTAAACCAGCTGGAATTTTTGCGAAAATATAGAATGCTCCTTGAGGCTTAGCACATTCAAATCCTAATTTAGTTAAATTTGAATATAGATAATCACGTCTTGCTTGATATTCTTTCTTCATTTCTTGACTATCATTCAAGCCATTTTCAAAGGCTTCTTGGGCTGCATCTTGAGCAATTGCCGTTGTCGTAGTAATTGTAAATTGATGAATTTTAGATAATTGTTGCGTTATCTCTGCAGGTGCAGTCATAATACCAATTCGATACCCTGTCATTGCATGTGATTTTGATACACCATTCAATACAATTGCTTGTTCACGTAGACTTTTAGCTAATGATGCATGTTCTTGGTCATAACATAATTCGCTATATATTTCATCGCACAAAGCAAAAATTGGTTTATCACGTATAACATCAGCTAGTTCATCCAATTCTTCTTGACTATATGTAACACCAGTTGGATTAGAAGGATAATTTAAGACTACTACTCTGACATCATCACCATGTTCATCTAACACCTCTTTTAACATGTCAGCTGATAATTTAAATCCATTCTTAGATGTATCAACAAGAATTGGTTCTGCACCTACTAATAAAGCATCAGCAATATATAATGGGAAAATTGGAGTTGGTACTACAACTTTGTCCCCAGGATTCAATACTGAAGTCAAAGCTGTATAAATAGCTTCAGTTGCACCATTTGTTACAATCACTTCATTTTCAGGATTATATTTCAATCCATATCTTTCTTTTAAGAAATTAGCTGCAGCTTTTCTTAAACCAAGCGTTCCATTTGAAGGAGCATAGTGAGAATGGTTGGCTTTAACCCCCGCAATAGCAGCTTCTTTAATGTGCTCTGGAGTATTAAAATCTGGTTCTCCTACTGTGAACTTTGTAATATTCGGAATTTTGTTACTATATTGAGCAAATGCCAAAATTTCAGATGGCTTAACTAATTCTAATTCTTTCTTCATATATTTTGTTAAATCTACCATATTGGATCTTCCTTTCAAAAAAAAGCCCCCGAAGATGTTTAATCCTCGAGGGCTACTATTCTCTAAATTTAGTTATCTTAGGTTAATTAAGATAATTAGCTATCCCTCAGATTAATCTGCGAGATCTAATTATCTGTGCTACAAAATAGCTTTCGCTTAGAACTCACAGGTACAAACATTTAATTCCTGCTCAGTGCTTGTACCCGCATTTCTGTGAATACAATCACTGCTTCCAAAAGCGAAAGTAAAAATAAGAATTATTCAATTTTAGTTGATTTTTAATCTCTAATTTCATAATAAAATCTCCTTAGCAAATTGAATACCTATAATATACTCATGTAAGATTAAAAAGTCAACATTAAAATTAATTATTTTCACATTTAATTTTATAAATCACATCATCCACCATAAGTTTATATGTATATTTAATACATAAAAGTGATTAAAAATGAATATTTTTGATTATTTTTACACTTTTTATTGATTTTTATTAAAAATACATGTATAGTGTAGTCAATGAATAGATTATGAATATTTTAATTTTATGAAAAGAGGAATTTACATGGAAAAAGAAAAAGTTGTTTTAGCATATTCTGGCGGTTTAGATACATCAGTTGAAATTGCTTGGTTAAAGAATAAAGGTTATGACGTTATTGCATGTTGTATCGATGTCGGCGAAGGAAAAGATTTAGAAGCTATTAAAGAAAAAGGCTTAAAAG
Organism: Ligilactobacillus sp. MP3; assembly: GCF_024436335.1. NCBI lineage: Bacteria > Bacillati > Bacillota > Bacilli > Lactobacillales > Lactobacillaceae > Ligilactobacillus > Ligilactobacillus sp. MP3. Next base: position 112,760 of record NZ_JANFQI010000007.1, on the reverse strand, counting down.
TCGGTGCAGTTGAATCAATCGTTATTGATGCTAAGCACGAATTTGCAGAAGAATACGTTCTTCCAGCATTACAAGGTCATGCTTACTATGAAAACAAATATCCTTTAGTATCTGCTTTATCTCGTCCTTTAATTGTAAAGAAACTTGTTGAAGTTGCTAAAGAACATGGTGCAACAGCTATTGCACATGGATGTACTGGTAAAGGAAATGATCAAGTTCGTTTTGAAGTTGGAATCCATGCATTAGTGCCTGAAATGAAAATTGAAGATCCTATCAGAGATTTACATTGGTCCAGAGAAGAAGAAATTGAATACGCTAAAGAAAATGGCATTCCCGTTCCTATCTCTAAGAAGAGTCCATACTCTATCGACGAAAACCTTTGGGGTAGAGCAAATGAATGTGGTATTTTAGAAGATCCATGGCAATCTGCACCTGCTGATGCTTATGACAGAACAGTTGCTCTAGAAGATACTCCTGACACACCTGATGTTATTGAAATTACTTTTGACAAAGGTGTTCCAACTAAGCTAGATGGTGAAGAATTACCACTTGAAGAACTTATCATGAAACTTGATAAATTAGCTGGTAAACATGGTATTGGTAGAATTGACCATGTTGAAAATAGACTTGTTGGTATTAAATCAAGAGAAGTTTATGAATGTCCAGCAGCAACCGTACTTTTAGCTGCACATAAGGATATGGAAGATTTAACTCACGAAAGAGATTTAGCTCATTTCAAACCAATTATTGAACAAAAATTAAGCGAACTAATTTACAACGGCCTTTGGTTCTCACCTTTAATGGACGCTATTCAAGCATTCTTAGCAGAAACTCAAAAAGTTGTTAATGGTGTAGTTAGAGTTAAATTATTCAAAGGTAACGTTATTTGCGAAGGTAGAAAATCCCCTAACTCTCTATATTCCGAAGAATTGGCTACTTATACTTCTGCTGATCAATTCGACCAAGAAGCTGCAGCTGGTTTCATCAAATTATGGGGATTACCAACACAAGTTTATGCTGAAGTTATGCAACAAAATGAGAAAAACAATAAGTAATTAGTAAAGGAGATAATTGATCTATGGCGATTAAAAAAATGTGGGGTGGACGTTTCCAAGAAGGTTCCAGTAAGTTAGTTGATGAATTCGGTGCTTCAATCTCATTTGATAAGCACATGGCTTATGAAGATTTAGAAGGCTCATTAGCACACGTAAAAATGTTGAAACATACTAATATTTTATCTGCTGATGATGCTGATAAAATCATCGCTGGTTTGCATATTTTACAAGACAAATTAGCTAATGGAGAATTAACTTTTTCTACTGAACTAGAAGATATTCATATGAATATGGAGTCCCTTCTAACTCAAGAAATTGGCGATGTTGCTGGAAAGCTTCATACTGCTAGAAGCCGTAATGATCAGGTAGCTACTGACCTACATTTATATTTGAAAAATCGTTTAGAAATCGTGATCGATGAAATTAAAAATCTCCAAAAAGTTATTGTAAAGAAAGCCGAAGAAAATGTTGAAACTGTTATGCCTGGTTATACACATTTGCAACATGCTCAACCTATTTCTTATGGTCATTACCTCATGGCATATTATCAAATGTTCCAAAGAGATATTGAACGTTTCGAATTCAATAAAAAGCATACTAACATTTCGCCATTAGGAGCCGCAGCATTAGCTGGTACAACTTTCCCTATTGATAGAGAATTTACCGCCAAAGAATTAGACTTCGATAATATTTATGCTAATTCTTTAGATGCTGTTTCCGACCGTGATTTTGTCCTAGAATTTCTAAGTAACGCCTCAATTCTCATGATGCACTTATCACGTTTTTGTGAAGAAATTATTCTCTGGTGCTCATACGAATTCGGCTATATTGAATTATCAGATAAATATTCTACTGGTTCTTCAATTATGCCTCAAAAGAAAAATCCTGATATGGCCGAACTTATTCGTGGAAAATCTGGACGTGTTTATGGGCATCTAACTGCTCTACTCGCAACTATGAAGAGTTTGCCTTTAGCCTACAACAAAGACTTGCAAGAAGATAAAGAAGGAGTCTTTGATGCAGTTAAAACTGTTATTCCTAGTCTAAAGATTTTTGCTGGTATGTTAGATACACTAACTGTTAATAAAGATAAGATGCTACATGCAACTGAACATGACTTTTCTAACGCTACTGAATTAGCCGATTATCTTGCAACTAAAGGTATTCCATTTAGAAAAGCTCATGCTATCGTAGGTCAATTAGTATTTGAAGGAATTGAAAATAATACAACTTTATCAGATATTCCTCTTGAAAAATACAAAGAAATTAACAGCGAAATTGGTGAGGATATTTACCAATTCCTACAATCTAAAGTTGCAGTTCAACGTCGCCATTCACTTGGTGGTACTGGTTTTGATCAAGTAAAACTACAAATTAAAAACGCTAAAAAACAACTTAATTTATAATCTTTCATTGTAATTCCTTTATCTAAAACATTCTGTTGGATAAACACTTAAAAAGTGCATACTTTTTGCATACTAAGAAAGTTTGAGAAGAATGTTAGCAAAAAAAAGACACCTTGCCTCTACTTATATAATTAGGTAGAAACAAGGTGTCTTTTTTCTAAGAATAATAAAAAATCTTTCAGTTTTTAGTACAACGATTTTAACAAAAATACGGTAGATTTTTAGTTAATACGGTAGCCGTTCAGTAGATTTTCGATAAATAAAAAGCTGCTTTCAAAATAGAAAGCGGACAAGTATGTAAAAGTCGTTGTAGAAACAACGACCAACCGCATAGCCTATGCAAAATAAGTAGTCCAAGCATTAAACAATCTCTTTACAGTTGTATTTTAAATTATCCTTCAAAAGATCATAAATTGTTGTATCATCCTTATGCATACTTTTGTACTTTTTTAAAACATCTAGCAAATCTGAAAAATTTTTATTCCAAAAATTAAAAACAGTATCATAAGACTTCACGTTCGCTATTTTTTTATAGTTCTCTTTAACAAAAGAACTAGGTTTTAAATTAGATTGATTAAATTTGTTATAGTCACCATAATATAAAACTAGTAGTATTTCAATTTCTGGTTTAGTGTGAACATTAACAATGCTATCAATCTTTTTTTCATATGCTTTAGGTAATTTAAAATTTTCCTTAGGCGAATCTAAAACACGATATATTTTTACTTTTTTATCCATTCCTTTATTAAGGTATTGTTTGGCAAATGTTTTCGCGTTCCTAACACGTAAAACTTCCTCTTGTAGCAATTTTTCTTTATTGAAAACAAGTGCGTCATGTTCTAATAATACATTAATAATTGCTCGTTCAGCATTACCTTCAGCAAGTATAGCAATAATCAAACCTTTATTGTTCATTATTAATTACCTTCTCTGTTGCTTTTCTTAAGTTCATGTAAGAATCATATTTAGGTACTGTACCACCAAGGTAATCTGAGTCAAATACATCAGCTTTATTTAATTCATTTCTTACATTTGCACTTGAATATCGTTGTAAATGTATTTTATTATCACGTTTAGCAATGTAAATTTCATCACCACGATCAAAATCTTCTAAAATTTCTGAATAATGGGTGCTAAATATCAGCGTAGCATGATTTTTATTTATCTTTTTATTTGCAAAATATTCAATAAAAGTTCTAACGATTGTATGATTAAAATGATTTTCTAATTCATCGATAAAAATAATCCCGCCTTTTTTAAGGGTTTTCACTATGTTCCCGTATAATGTAACACCTTTAGCTGTACCAGATGATAAGTATTTTTCAATCGTTGCAAAGTTCGTGTCTGTTATTTCATTGCTTCTGCCTTTAAATTTCAAACGATAAAACGCCTGAAATTTATGTGTGTCTATTCTTTTATTTTCAATTTTGAGATATTCAATTGTAGGATCTAAGTATTCTAAAATCTCTGAAGGAACATCCCCACCTTCGTAAAATAAAGCATTCATATTGGTGAATATTAGCGTATCAACAATATCTTGGGCCTGATACTCCCCCGATTTTCTCACAATCCTAAAAATTGAATCATCATCAGCTAAAACGTTTAGAGCAACGTCACCAATTTCATTGCGATCATATATAAGCGAATCATCTTCAAATACTAATAAATCTTTTCTAGCTATTCTAGACGAAATTGATTTGGAATAAATTCTTTCTGAATCAATTTTCCATTCTCCCTCATCACCTCTTATAAAAGTGATCTTATCTCTAAAGACCTTCCTATCGTTTCCGTAAAAGTAAGTAATAATTTCGATGGGGTCTTTTCCTACCAATACATCATTTAATCTAGTTTGAGAAATTGATTTATCTTGTAGTAATAACGATAATGCACCGATTACCATTTTCAAAATTGTTGTTTTCCCAGTGGCATTTCTACCAACTAAAGCAATCAAATTATTAACCCATAAAGTTCCTAATAAATTTGTTAACTGTTTGTTATTATCTTGGTATACACGTTGTTCATTAGTAACAAAAAAATCTACTTTTTCATCAAATAAAGGATGCCTTTTTATCGTTATCCCTAAAAAAGTTAATCTGTTAAGTTCTTTCATGATAAAACCCTCCATAATCTTTAATACTATTATATGTTATTTTTTTGTTACTTTAAACACTTTTTTTGTTTTAAACTAACAGAAAATCGAAAAATAGCAAAATATTATAACACTTAAATATATATATCACATTGAATCTGACAATTTATATTTTTAATCATACAGTTTAAAAATCATCCTTCCTTTGATTTAATTGAACAACAAACATTCCTAATATCTCAAACTCTAAATCTCAAACCATAAGCATATCTCCTTTCTTTACGCAAAAAAAAGGACCTCTAACCCGATAGTTAGAAGTCCTTTGGTTTATATTTCAATTTTAAAAATGTTATACCTACATAGAATCTAGGTCTGTTACAAGTAAATATACAAGCAAACACTCCTGCTATCAAGACTATTTGAACGTACCGAACGGATTACCTTGGCCATCACGACAAACCAAGTAGCCATACCCGTTGCCTCTTGGTTGTCTGATCCACACATATCCACCAGAGTGGCAGAAAGCATCATACTTAACAACTGAACCCTTTGGCAGAACACCAATTTTAGCAGACTTAGTTGTGGCTCCCCAACGTAGGATAATACCTTCATCAACTGTTACTGTGAACTTGCCATCTTCTTTGTACCACTTCACACCTAAGTCATCAGTCCATGAGTCATACTTAGCATTGTTTTGGCTAGGAGCTGGAACTGGTTTAGGTGTCTCTGTTTGTGGCTTTGTCCCAGGTTTAGCAAACTTATCCCAAGCATTTGCATCTAGATACCAGATTGAACGGTCCATATCGCCGCCAGTATACTGCCAGCCAGCAATAGAACCAAAAGCCCCACTAGATACAGACATATTAGGCACAGTCCAGGAGTTCCAGTTCATAGATGCATACTTGGCTACCCAAACCGCACAATCTTTGGCACAGTTGGATACTTGATTTAATGCAGATTCTTGTACATAAATCACACACCAAACACCAGTTAAGCGGTGTACTTCATCTACAAATTGACGAACCCAGTTGGTATTTCCCCAAGCTGAATTTTGGTAACCTTCCCAGTCAATCACTAACATACCTTGACCTACATAATTCTTGATATTATTGATAAAATATTGTGCTTCTGCTACTGGATTACCACCACCAGCGTAATGATATAAGCCACGTTTTTTGCCTAATTGTCCTGCTAAGTCCCATTGGTGATTACATTTAGGATTAACGTATCCTGTGCCTTGAGTAGCCTTTACAATTACTCCTTGAGCGTGTGGGTCACGAATGATGTTATCATCAGAACCTGAGTAAACGTCTACTGTGTACATAACCATGTTATTTATCCTCCTTAATCTTAACTGTTGGTGTTAATTCCGACTTCTCATAAGCAGATTGAACGGCGGTGTGAATTGTTTGTGAGTCAAGTTTGTAACCTTGTTTCTTCATCACATCGTTCACAATCATGCTTGCTTCATCAAACTTCTCACGTCCACTCTTATCTTGACTAACAAGACTTGTAACTGCCATGTCTGCTACTTGCTCAAGCAACGTCCACAAAGCCTTTGATTGTTCGGTGGATGCATGCTCAGCCTTGTTGTCTAAAATCGGCTTTAATTGCTTAAGTAAAAAAATAGCCAGTACAGATAATAAACCAGTCTGTACTAGCCATTCAACAATGTCATTGATAACTTTCATTATTCATTTTCCTTTCTTTCAAATAAGCTCTTGATACGTTCGTGATGTCTGTCTAGTCTCCTATCATGTTCGTCTACACGTTTTTCTAATCGTTCAAAATTAGCTTGTTGTTTGTCAATACTAACATATAACTTTTGAATGTTAGTATTCAACTTTTTCAATTGTTCCCAAAAAGGTTGTAACACTGAATTAATGTTCTTATTAAAGTTCTTATTAAAAGCCTTACTGCCATGATTTATTAACCAATAAACTCCACTAAAAAGGACGGAAATAACCGCCAAGATTGACGCAATTTCTGCCCATGAATATCCTAGTAATGTATGCACATAACCATCTCCTATTTCCTCCCACCCACCGCTATGTTTAATATTTAAATCTATGGCATAACCATAGTTACATAGAATGAAACTTCTTCGCCTTGTTGAATTTCAACTACATTTCTAACATCATTATTTGATAATTGCAACTTACTGTTGCCTGGAATCGGCAAAGTTCGGCCTACGCCTAAATTAAACTCGGTTTGTCCAAGAATAGTCCATTGTGGAATCCTTGCTGTAGCAGTTCCTTTAAAAATGATAGTTTTAACTTTTCCATAAGTTCGCGTAAAACTGTTTACAGTATCGATATTAAAATATCCAATTCCAATTTTATTCTCGCCTTGTACAGTTGTTGGTAAAACAATGTTATTTAAAATATCCTTTTTTAAATCTCCGTATGAAGCTTTTGTCAACAGACCATTGCTATTTGATTTAATGAAATTATCTGTATCAGCTAAATTCCCTTGTGAAAGTGAGTTAATTGTAAAGTTTGCCATTTTTATTCCTCCTAAATTGTGTTAAATTCATTTTGTAGAAATTGCGTCCGTATAGATATCCATTGTAGAATTTGATTCAAGTTATTCATTGTTGTTCCTGGCAATCCAGGCCATCTTGTTCTATCAGCATCAATTGCCGCTTGTGGTATATCTTTAGCCTTGTTTGAAATTAAATAATAGATAATGCTTTCATTTAAGTAAGAATTGTGTAATTTATTCCACTCATCTTTAATCTCTTGATTGAATAATTTTATCAATTTGTCAAAAAGTTTATTTGTTGTCCTAATTTGGTTGATACCATAATCCCATGGAGAAAGCATTACTTTTCCATCAAACATCATACCGAATGTGCCATCCATATCATAAGCAGTCACAAACCATTTATTTCCATCCCAAGTATCTAATAGAAAATTCTTACTGAAACCATCTGTATTTTCTGCGTATAGACAAAATATTAAATAGTCAATCGCCGAATCAATATCTAATAGGGTTATATCATCTTTGCTATCAGCGTCTATTATTTCTTGAATCATATTATTCAAACTTTTAGCAACCCATGATTGATTATCTTCATCAGAAACGTATTCTACTTCAAAATCATCTCCAGATAGATTACCTTTTGAATCTAATGTAGCTAAACTTTCAAATCTAGTTGCCTTAGATGGTTTACCAGCTGAAACAATAGCTTCTTTCTTGCCACTACCCATCCCTGCCATCCAATCATCCTTAGGAATGGTTAGGCTATACAATCCATGATATACACCATTTATTACAACTAATATTGGAAAAGAGTCTATCGCTCCACATCTAGGGCCTAAGAAATTAACTCTAGTTTCTCCTGATAAATTATTACCTGAATTATCGATTAATGTTTCTCCATTATCATTCTGCAACTCATAATCACTTGTAAACTTGCGTTTTCTAAGCAGATACCACATATAAGCCCCAAACTCGTTTCTTAAATGAGAAGGATCAATCCAATCAGCTTTTAGAACGTATTTTTTGTGATAGCCCCATTCAGGTTTTAAACACTTGTTATTTTTAAATTTAATAGTGTAATTCTTTTTTGGATAAAGAACTGAAGAACTACCTTGAACTTTAATTTCAGAAAGTTCTCCATCTTCATCAACAGAACTAATGCCAATTGAATTTTTAGAAGAATTATATGAATATACTACATCTGTTAATTTGCCAGACTGTTTATTTACTAAATATGGAATTTTTTCATGTTTAATTTTCAAAACTGGCAATCCATATTCCTCTAAATGTCCTAGGAATGTATATCCTATAATCGAGCTATCAACTGGTACACCTTCTTCAATTCCTGTTTTATCTGTCTTAGGAAGATAAACACTACCAGTCGCGTAATTATTACCGTCCCAAAGTAGATTATTATCATTATCCTTTAGTCGAACTTCTTTGAGCTCAAGTGCTGTTAGATATGATGCTGCTTTATCAATCAAATCTGCATCTATTTTCTTTCTTTCGTCTACTTCTTGTGTGAAATTATCAAGCAAAGTTTTGAGTTTTATCGAATTCTGAGTAGCTTTAGCATCTACTTTTCTAATATCATCAATTGGAGCTGATGCTTGATAGACCCCACCTTCTTTCCAAACTTCATCAAGTTCTGACCAGAAATACCATTTACCGTTTTCTTGAATAACATAGACACCTTTTTGACCATTTGGATATTTTTGTTTCAATTCTTGCAACGTCCCAAAAGAATCAGTTGGAGACATATCCAAATCTAAATTATCGCCAACAGATTGTGTTGCTGAATATAGAAAAATGAGCATTTGAGCCATAGCTTCACGAGTATCAATCCCATATGGAGCTGTTCGAATGGCATCTACGATATCTTGATATGAATGCAAGATATCCTTACTAAAAGATCCACGCTCTTTCCAACGTGAATTAGCGTAATTATTCATTTTGTTTCTCCTTTCTAAGCTGGTATCTTATCGAAACGTTTAGAACCATTTGGCCCCCAACCGTGCAAGCTAATATCACTTGACCATGTTGAGTTGTTAAAGAATGCTAACAGTTGGTCAAAGCCACTCTTAATATTCCTATGGCCATCAACTGCATATGCATTGAATGTACTAGGAACATATTGCAATAGTCCTTGAGCTGGTGTGCCTGCTGCCATATTCTGATCCCAAACTTGTTGAGTTACGGTCTGATTTCCACCAGATTCATTAGCAATCAGTGCTTTAATTCGATTTACATCATCGTCGCTTATATTGACTTTCATCTTAGTAGCAGCATTTCGAATAACTGGCCCCCAGTCGCCATTGACTGGTTGTGTTGTTCCCATGTTGTTTTTTAATCCATCTTCAATCAACTTTTTAGGATCTAGCCAGGTTCCATTATTACTAAATGCTGAACCTAAAGCAGCATTAAAGTCGTGCTTAGTAACACCAACGTGCAAATGGTCAGTTGTTCTGATTCCTACAACATCCCCAACTTTTACATGATCGCCAATGTTAACTCTAATATCACTCGCTGAACCAAAAGCTTCTTGATACACGATATTAAAACCGTCACCATTAGTGACAAAATAGTTTCCTAATCCATCCATAGCACCTTTTAAAGTTACTGTTCCATCATGAATAGCTTTAACTTCTGATCCTGGCCAGTTTACTGAACCAAAGTCCAAACCATCGTGAAAGCCATTAGGTCTAAATTCGCCACCTGGATTAACACCAAATAATTGAGCACCGTCAAAACGAATTGTAGCTGGTGGTTTAAATGGCCAGTTCCAAGCTGACCCACTACTGTCGTTAGATTCTTGTTTTGACAAAATATCGTTCCAAAGTTTAATGATTGTTTGTTTTAGCTGATTATTTTCATCAATCAGCATGTTATTTTGATGTTTTAAAACTTGTTGCTCTGCTGATAAGCGTTTCAAATTACGTTCAGTTTGGATATTATCCATACTGTAATCAACTAATCTCTTGACTTGATCACCAACAGTCAGCGTTGACTCTAGTGGTTTGTTCAAATTAATTGTTACACCGACTAAACGTAACCACTCATCTACATTAATTACTGGATTGATTACATGATAATAGTTACCACATTCAAACGAATCAACAGCTAATCCAAGTGGTTGTAAGTCTACTGCATCTAACTCATAAGCTATACGATAGTTTCGCATAGTCTTAAGATACTCTTGGGCTTTGGCCAGAAGATTTTTAGGTTCCTTGATGTTTTCCCAAGTCTTAGTATTAGATACTCTACCAATTGCTTTAATCAATTCAGGGTCTTCAATGTAGTTTTTACCATTATTGACGCTTGATATATTAATTCGTGGTGTTGAAACTTCATTAGTCTTCTCATCATTCTTTTGATCGACTGGAACTTCCTTAGTGGCACCAAATGGATACAATACTGAACAAGTTTTAGAAATATCTGGCTTGGCAGATAAGGTCTTTAAATTTTTGGCCAACTTTATTACTTGTTGTCCTTTAACCTTTTTATCTCTAGTCCAGGATATGTAGTTTCCGTCTTTTCGATAATCAATTGAAATTTCTCCACCTAAATCTTCGTTTTGCAGAAGATCGTTTTTCATCTCTTCAAGAATGCTAATTCCATCCTCAACATAACAATATAAATTATTGGTATTATTAGTAACTGAGTTTTCAGCAATCTTAAATTGTTTCTCAGCATCAACTACTTGCTTGTTATGTTCGTTAATCAATTCAACAAAAAAGTCAGCTGGTTTCTTATCTACTTTTTCCCAACTCAAAATAGAGTCGTTTAGATAAGCCATAGCTGACTCGCATGTTATTTCTTTGTAAAAAGTTCCATCTTCGTTATGCTTGGGATCTACTGCGATTACACGTCCACGAAAGATGTATTTACCTGATTGAGTAACATCGATATAAGTCGTCCATTCTCTTAACTTAAAATATCCAGTGTTGTTTGGATAAATTATAAATGTAAAAGATGATGCAGCACTAACTGTCATAGATACCTTAGCATCGCCCAAAGTATTATTTTTAGTTCCATGAATGACGGTAGTTTCATCGCCATTCCTAATCTTTACTAGATACACTTACAACACTTCCTTATGAAACGAAAACTTGATTGTGCCATTGCCAGATAACTTAATATCATTCCAACCAACATTTAACTTGATTTCGGTTTCTGTGTAGGTTCCGGCATTTAGAGTGACCTTTTCACCATGTGCTTCAACCGTTACATTACCAGTCACAATCAATTTAGGTGATACAGCAGTTGAACTAGCATTATATATCCTTTCGGTTGTTTCCTTATTGACTTCAAACTCTAAGAATTGAGCTACATCGTTGTTAAAGTCAAATGAGTCCCACAAATCATCAGCCATATCATCAACTGAAATCTTGTAAGGATAGCAATTGATTTTGACTTTCAGTGTGCCATAGCCATTATCTTGTGACCACTCTGGAGCTGAACTAATTTCGCCAATAAAGTAATAAAATGGAATAGCAGTATCTTCAATTCTATGCTCAACACCTGGTGTTAACCAATTAATAACTTGTGACTTGATATATTCCATATCTTCTTCTGATAAAGCATTTGGCATCATTACCAAGAAATCATATTCTAAAGTACGCTCTTCATACAAATCACCAAATACTTTCTCATAATCATAGTAGATATTAGAGTTTGGAATTCTAATTCTAGTTTTGGTTTTGTCTGGATAACCAATCATCGCATTTGAAATAGCTAACTTATAAGCTTTGTTAGAATCTACTCCATCTATCTTTACAGATCTAAGTTCCACTATAAACACCCCGTTCTTCTAGAGATATACTCTTAGATTGATAATTATCTACAAATTTACCAATGCTTTGGCCATTCAAGCTTACCGACTGTTCCTTAGATAGAATTGCAGTTAATAATCCTATCATTTGGTTCATCTGTTTTTCTAAAACGCTGGTATCTGTAGAGTTAGCAACAATGATATTAGATGCATTGTCTTGAACGCTTGTACTTGCTTGGAATACTTGCATGTTTGAGTTCAATGTAGGTTTTGCAATAGTACCTTTTGCATATTGCTTTAAGCCTGGAAATTTCTTAGCAGTTTCAGATGCTCTTAAAACTTTAGTCCCACGTGGAGCGTCAAACATAACATTTCGCCCTTGTGGAATAAATGACTCACCAGTTGGCAACTGAACTAATTCCCTAAATGTTCTACCTTTCTGGTCATTAACCATCATCATTCCACCAGGGTGATAGTTAGTACCTTTAGCATTTTTAAAAATCTTCTTTGTAATGCTCTTGAATATGGTTGTTAACGTAACTGTATGATCTTTCTGACTAGAGAAATTCCTAACACTACTTGTAGCTGCATTAGCTGGGCCACTAGCATTATCAATAGCTTTAGCAGTTTTAGCACCACCAGCTGATGTTCCTTTCCATGTTCTAGTTCCTGCAGTAGCTCGGTTAAAGGCTCCACTAGCTTGGTCATAACCCATCGCATTCTTTGGAGCACCTGGGCTAGTCTTTCGATAATTATCAACACTACCCTTAGCACTATCAAAGGCTTGTGATGCATAGTTAACACCTAATGCTGTCTTAGCTCCACCAGTTCCAGTAATACGATATCTATCAACACTAGCTTTAGCAGTATTCATTTGCAAAGATGCAAGATCTAAGGCTTTGGCTTGCTTTGCCTCTCCTGGATTAGCTCTTGACCATGCTTCTAATGCTTCTTTAGCTAATTTTAAGTTTCCACTAGCTTTATCTTCAGCAATGATTTCCTTTAAAGATGAGATAGGTAACCCAGCCCATAAATTATAGTCTGTCATTACTTGTTGCAATTGGTCATTACCTTTAGCGTTAACTATTGCTTCTTTAACTTCAACTGGTTGTGAATTCCATTTTCCCATATCCAATAATGTGGTATATAGTTCTTGGCCACCTTTAGAAACAATCTGTGCTAACTTCTCTTTCATGTCTAAAGAGTCCCATTGATTAGCTTTGAATAAAGCGTCGTTTAAATCTTCCTTGCCTTTTACACCAAAAATAGCTTCTAATTGCTTAAGACTTAAACTATTCCAAAGATTTGCACTTTGTAACGATTGAATCAATTCTTGATTACCATGAGCATTCACAATAGCTTCTTTTTGCTCAATAGTAAGGTTATTCCATTCTTTTGTATCGTGGAATAATTTGTAAAACTCTTTAGCACCCTTATCCTCAATATATGCTAGTTGTTGCTTAAGCGTTAAAGTATTCCATTGGCCAAGTCTCATCAATAGGTCAACAATTACTTTATTATCCCCATTTACAACAGCTTCTTGAGTCTTCATGTCAAGATTGTTCCATTCATGAATCTTTTCTAAAAGTTCCATCGCCTTTTTAGATGCTTTATCATGAATAATCATATCTTGTTCTTTTGGTGTGAGCTTATTCCAATAATTCATTTGGAAAATTGCATCTACAATATCTTTCTTGCCATCAGCGTGAATAATTGCATTTTTAACATCTAAACTTAAGTCAACCCATTCACCAGATTCTTCAAGTAACTTAACAAAGTCTTGAGTTCCTTCCGTTTTAATTAAAGCCTTTTGCTCTTTCCAAGTTAGACTATCCCATTTCTTAGCATAGATTAAAGCTGTGGCCACTTCAGACTTAGCATTAGTGCTTAACTTACCTTCTTTTAAAAGCAGTTTAATCTGATTCCACTTTTTAGATGACTTAACAGCTTTGTTAATCTCTTCTTGAGCATTCGTGCGAACTTCTCCAGTTTTGCTATCAAAGACTAAGTTATTCCACATCTTAGCAGCACTCTTCATAGATTTGGACATATTATTTGTTTCTTTAACAACAACACCTGTGTTTTCACTAGCTGATTTAGCTTGTCTGCGTAACTCAGCCATACCATTCTTATATGATAATCCAGCCTCAAGCATATCTTGCTTAATGCTTTGAGTACTTTCATGATTAGCTTTGGCCACTTTAATATATGCTGCAGCTGTTTTAGCACTAGATTCATCCAAGTTCTTACTTAGTGTTTTATATCCAGCTTTATATTCTGCAGAGTTTGCACCATAAGCTTTCTTAAGTTGCTTAGCTTGGTCATAAAAATGTTTAACTTCTTTACGTTGATAATCAATTAATTCGTTCTCTGCATTTTGTCTTTGAGCAGTTGTCATGTTCTTAACATCATTATTCAATGCAGCCATGATTGTTTTACGCTTAGATCCTGTAATCTTCAAAGCATTTAACTCATCTTCTTGCATTTGCAAATTATAGTTTTGCAACATCGCACGTTGTTCAGCTGTTAATTGAGATACTTTATTGCCATGATTCTTTAAGATGTTTTGAGCTTGTTCTTCGTTCTTCTGAGCATCTTGTAAGTTCTTATTCAACCTATCTTGCTCTTTTTGAGCAGCTGATAGAACAGACTTCTGAACATCTTCATCTAGTCCTTTTAATCCATCTTCAATCTCTTTCTTTCGAGTTTGAACTGTTTTAGAGATAGTGCCTAACTCTCTTGAAAAGTTTGCAGACATATTAGCAGTGCTTGTCCTAGATGCTTCTTCCATATTTGATAATGAATCAGAAATTTGTTGAGTAGAGTTCTGCATACTACTTAAAGCTTTATCAGCAGTAGCACCAACATCTGACCCCCAGCGAGCAGTTCTCTCAGATGATTGAATTAATTTTTTCCCAAACAATTCATATGCTGCTACACCTAAGCCAATTGCTGCAACAGTACCTAAAACATACGGATTTAATAGTGAAAAAGCACCACTAGCACCACTTACTGCAGTTCCTAAACCTGTAGCACTTACAGCACCTGCATCCATAGCAGCATTTACCGCTGAAGTTGCTGCAGCTCCAGCTTTCCATGCTCTAAAGAAACCAGTTATTTTAACTGTTCCAGTAGCTATACTACCTATTGACTTTAACAATGTTCCTAAAGTTAAAGCCAAAGGCCCTACTGCTGCAGTCGCTAAAGCTGAATAAATGATGAACTTCTGCATTCCATCGCCCATATTAGAGAAACTTTCAATCCATTCAGATGCTTTATCGATAACTGGAGTTAAGGCAGGTAATAGCTTTTGACCAATTTCAATAGATAATACATGAACAGATTCTTTAAATCTAGCCATTTTATTAGCATCAGTATTGTTTAATTGATCTGCAATCTTAGATGTAGTACCTGATGCGTTTTGTGCTTCTTTAGTATACTTTCTAAGTTCACCGCCACCAGCTGAGATTAAAGCATTCATACCAGCTTGAGCTTCAGTACCAAAAGCCATTGCAATTGCTGCTGAACGTTGCTCATCTGTCCAGCCTTTTGTATTTTTCTTGATTTTATCAATAATACTTGGCAAGGTCAGAGTACCTTTCTTGAAATCAGCAATATTAATTCCCATCTCTTTAAATCCTTGAGCATTTTGTTTAGATGGTTTAATCATACGTGTTAATGCACTACGTAAAGCAGTACCAGCAACTGAACCTTCAATACCACGATTGGCCATGATACCTAATACTGCAGCAGTCTGTTCTAAAGACATATTAGTAGCGTGAGCTGTTGGCCCTACATAAGTCATCGCTTCCCCTAAATCTGCAAAACCTGCAGCAGTTTTATTTGCAATAAAAGTAAGGGTATCAGTAACACGATTGGTATTCTTCAGCATTCCAGCAGTTGACTTAGATTGTAGTCCAAATTGTTCCAATACAGATGTCGATGTATGCATAACTGTATTAAAATCGTCACCAGATGCTTTAGCAGCATTTAGAACACTAGGCATCGCACCTAATGTTTGTTCAGCACTATAACCTCTACGAACCATTTCGGCCATACCTTCATTTATAGAACTTGTAGAAATTCCATATTGTTTTGACCAATCCATTGATGCTTGTGACATTTGCTGAAGTTCTGCTCTATATTTGCTTGTAACAGCTTTACCATTTGTAAGTAATGGCCCAATTGCTTGAATTTGAGAATTGAAGTCTACTGCTGACTTTGTAGCATAGACAAAGCCTGCAGCTAACGGAGCTGTTATTTTAGTAGTAGCACTTTTACCAAATGATGTGAGTTTTTCGCCTACTGAACTTGCAGCTTTCCCCATTGAATTTAATTTACCAGTAAATCCAGTGGTTTCAGTTCTAGCTATTGCCATCGCTTTAGCATTCTGAATAAGTTGCTGATTTAATGCAGCAACCTTACCACGTGCATCATTATATTGTTGTGCATATCTAGCTGTTGCTCTAGTCCATTCACCTGACTTAGTAATTGATCCTTGATACTGTTTCTGCAAAGCTTTCATATGATTAGTTTGAGCTTCTAAAACACGATTTAGTCCTCTTTGCTTAGCAGCTAAAGCGTCATATTTACTTCCAGCTGCATTCATAACTGCCATATTTGACCGCATTTCAGACATTGTATTTTTAATAGCTTGCTTGGTACCAGATAATTGGCTCTTGAATTTAGAGTCTTTTAAGTCCATCTCAATCGCAACTTTACCTAATACTTCTTCATCTGCCATTTAATCTCCTCCTTTCTCGATAAATTCAAATAGCGAATGTACCTTTTTCTTTTGCTTAGGTTTAGATACAACCTTAACCAAAGCGTTGAAATCAGTATCCAGTACATCATTTATAGAAAATTTATAGGATTGCACTAGACTTCTGATGAAATCCCAAATGTATTCTTTAGCTTGTAGCGGAGTTAGTTCATCTCCGCTAAGGTTTCCGGGTCAGTAATACCCATGATTTGGTTATTGAAATTTTGGACAAAAAGGTCATATCCTGGGCCACTTACTCCATCTAAAATTTCATCTGAAGTAATTCCCATAGTTTTAGCTATAATCTCAGCTGTTGCTCTGACGTATTCAGCTTGTGTCTTGTATTTCTTACCTAATACATCTAAGTAATCAAGCATAGTACGAGTAGATACCCAGTTTTGTGTTATTACCTTATCTTTGCCTTGAGCGTCTTTGATTTTTAACTCAATCATCTTTTTTCCTCCTAAAAAAATAAAGAGATTAGCGAATGTTATCTTCGTCTAATCTCTTTAACAAATTTCTATGCACCTACATCAACTAAAAGAACTTTTTGATTAATTTCTTTAATTGCAGCTTCTTCAGCACCTGCATATTTAGCCATGTATTGGCCACCAAATGTTTCATCACTTAAAGGATTAGCACTAGCTGTAAAAGTATATTTTTCATTTTCAGGTTCAAAGTCAGAACCAACTTCAAGAGTCTTCATTGTGTCTCCATCTTTGGAAAATACACCGTAAAAGAATCCAACTAAAGCAGTATTTCCTTTTGCATCGCTAGATTCAAGAGTGATTGCACAATATGGTGCTTCAGTATCTTTGCCTGTTAATTGAACACCATTAGTTGTTTCCTTACGTCCTAAAATAACTGTTTCCACTTTTTGTGGAACATCTAATAATTCAAATTCAACCTTAGGTGCATCTACACCCTTACGACTGATATAGTAAGCAACGTTAGATGCTGATGTTACTTTAGCTTCTTTGGAAATTCCAGAAATTTCAGCTTGAACAACACCACCAGCGTCAGCTTTACCTTCAATAACAAGTTGGTCGCCTTTTGCTGTCATCTTTGTTCCATCAAAATTAAGTGGTTGAATTCGTACACGTTCAAAACCTACGTACATAATTAATACCCCGTTTCATATAATTTAGTTTTTAATTTATATCTTCGTGCGTCTACATAATGTTTAGTCTCATCAAAATACTCATCTAATCCTTGCCCGTTAATGCGAGTATATCCAAGTGGTTTGAGTACTTCTTCTACTTTTGATTGCAATTCTTTGCACATCATACGAACAGTAGACTGAACATCAATTTGCACTGTTATTTCTTGCTGAGCTGATTTATCAGACATACTAATTGAACTCTCAGGCGGTTTATAAGGTCTGATAAGGATAAATGTCTGTGGTAAAGCACCATCTGGCTCCTGATAGTAATAGATATGATGTTTCTTACCATCTAGCGTTGCCTTTTCGATAACTGTTTCTTTTAAAAACGAAGAGTAAATCTCAGACAAAGCGTCTTTCATAAATCCACCATCCTTTTCAAATACTCAACTTGAGTATCCTTAATTTCATCTTTCATACCTGAGAATGCTTTTTGAACAACACCAAGTCCTCTAGGTGAATAGGTTCTACCATTACGTGTATATCCCCACTCATTAAGATGGACTAATCGCCAACGTGATTTACCACCTTCCCATCCAACTTTTACGCTTAGATGTCCAGCTTTTTTTCTTGGTTTACCAGCAGTTACTTCTCGAACTGTTGCACCAGTATCTCTATATGATTCAACTGCATACTTAAGTTGATATTTGGCATAGGTTGCTCCCATTTTTAAAGCTTGTCGTTCAATTTGGTCTAACTTACGACTAGAAAATTTGTTTTCTAGCTTGCTTATTACTTCATCAACACCAGTGATAGTAAAGCCTCCATTCATTGAACCGCCCCCAATACAATCGTTACAAAGCGATCATCATCAAAGTCTGGGCGAACTTCTAATACATTCCATTCAATCCCACGATAACGATAATCGCTAATAGTTACTGTCATAGAAACATCTGGAATAAATTGTCCCCTGGTATCAGGCATAACAATTGTTACCCCTTGCTTTACTCCTGCAGAATTTAGAACAGTATAGTCCTTAGCAGATGGTGAATAAGCAAAACATAAAGCTGAATAGACTTCAGTTTGTCCTGTTGCATTTGGCTCTGGACTATCAATTTCACTAGCACCAAAGAAAGTTACTGGTATTCTAAAATCGCCAAAGCTATACTTCTGTTTCATTGCTATCACCTTCATCATCTGCCAATAGTTGAGTAGACAAGCCTAACAGAACAGATTGATAGCGTTCTTCGAATTCATCTAAGCTATCGTTGTAAGCATATCGAACTCGATTAAGTACCAGTTCATCGTACTCATCGCCAGTATCAATTCCTGTCATACGTGTAATTGCAGCTTGAGATTGCTTTAACAATTTTGTTAAATAATCATCTTCTACACTATGGAAAATGTGCAGATGTGCTTTTACATCATCTAGAGTTGTTGTCATTTAATCACCTACTGATTATCCTTTTGGGCCTTCACTTACTGCTGCAGTAGTTACTTTTAAGTCATACACTTTAGCAGCATTGTCATCTTGTGCCTTACCATAAACAAAACGCTTAGCTGTGTATAATGTTCCATCTTCTAAAGCTAGAGTTTGGTCAAATTGTTTAATGACAATATCTCCAGCTGTGTATGCATCATAACGTTCTGGGATAAATGCAATTACTTTATTTTCTGGAACATATTCAGATTCAACAGTTGTAATACCGTAAGGCAAAGCGTATACGTATTGTCCATTGACATTTTGCATTGTATTAGCAGCTTCAATATCAATTGATGCACCAGGTTGAACAGCTAATACAACTTTTCCACGAGCTACAAAAACTTCGCCATTTTCTTTTTTAGATAAATCTTTTACAACTTTGGCAAGTTCTTTAATACCAGTTTTATTATCAGCAAAAGTCAACGTACCAGAAGATGTTTTTTCAGGATATACACCACCAGAAACAGAAACGTCTTTTTGAACTTGGCGGTTTAATCCAATAGGTTTATTGTTGCCATCGCCTGTTAAGAATGCAGATTCTAACGCTGCAGCAAATGCTTCTTGAATTTGTGTAGTAACAAATGTCTTAATCCATGCAGCACCATATTCCAATACATCATTAGGAACAGCAATAAATGCTGTTAGCTTAGATTGCTTTGCATCTTCATCGCTGAATGTTGCTGTAAGTTGCCCTTGAATATTTCCTGAAATCTTACCCCATTGAGCAGCACCTTTTGCGTCTGATTTCAAGAATTTAAGGCGTAAACCTGTATTTTGTAATCCAATTAAATTTAAGAAAGCATGATCTTTCTTTAAATCTTCAAAAATTTTATCGATTGTAGTTTCTGGGAAAACCACTTCCTCAGATTCTTTATGTGATAAATTACCTGCTGCTAATTCATTGAAGAATTTACGTTCAGTTTCATTCATGTCATCAGCTTTGGCAGCATCTAAGCCTTTCATACGTTCATTAACTGCATTATCAATGTAGTTCACAGCGTCTGTTGAGAATGCATTCATCATATTTTCAAATGCTTTTTCTTGATCTTCAGTAGGAACACCGTCACTAACTGCCTTCGCATATAGTTTTTGTTGTTCTTTAAAATTTGATAATTGATTTAAATTAATAGGCATTAACTTTTCCTCCTAAAATAAAAAAGCTCTAAAACCTTGATTTTTAGGTTCAGAACTTTCTTGATATTTTTTAATTGCGTCATCTAAAGCATTTCTAAGCATTGTTTCATCAAAATTGAATTTGACTACACTTGCATGCTTTTTTAATCCTTCATTTTCATCCATTAAATCTTTGAACTTAGCAATAACAGCTTTAGGCAATGGTGAACTCAAGCTTGCTACTAATTCAGGTTCTTGATTTTTACCGCTCATTATAGAGTCAGCAAATCCTAATTCAACTGCTCTATCAGCTGTAAGCCAGGTTTCTTTATCCATCATATCTAGAATTTCATCTCTAGATATTCCTGTTTTACCTTCATAAGCATTCGCTAAAGATTCATTGGCAGTCTTTAAAATTTCTGATATCTTATCCATATCATGATAATCGCCAACTCCACCACTTGTAACATTATGAATCATAATTCTACCAACTGGACTAATATTTACTTGGTCGCCAGCCATCGCTATAACCGATGCGGAACTTGCAGCTAAACCAGTAATATTAATTGTCACTTTACCTTTATACGCTCTAAGCTTTGTGTAGATATCAGATCCCGCGTTTACAGATCCACCATTTGAATTAATGTCAATTTCTAAGTCTTCGCCACTTTCAATAGCATTATCGAAGTCTACTGGAGCAATGCAATCCATTCCAAAAACTTTATAGATCCATTTATCGCTATTATCAACAACTAATCCTCGTGCATTAATTTTCATCTGTTTCACCTCCTTTCGAGTAGTTCTTAGTAATGTAAAACTCATCTAAATCAGGGTCATCAGATTTTTCTAACCCTAATAATTCACGAATTTCATTTCTTGTAACTGCACCACTTGCAACTAATTTGTCAATTGGTTCAGCTAGACTAAAGATATCTTTTTTATTTTTACCAACAATCTGATATTCTTCGTTGGCATAATTACTTACTAGCTTTGAATTGATTTCATCTAAAATCAATTGATAAAAGAATTGTAGTGTTCCATTGTTAAATGAATCTTCCAATCCACCAATTTCTGTTGGTGTTTCAAATAATAGATTTTCTGGAATTCCTAAAATATCAGCAACAGTAGCAATAGCATCTTTTCTAAGTTGCTTAATTTGTTCAAACTGTTGTTGAGTATTGGACTTAGTTCCACCAATTTCTTGATATTCAAAACCGTTAGTTAATGGAACTACCGCTACATCTCTGTTTTTAAATGAATTAAAAATCTTATCAAGGTAGTTTTGTAATTCCTTCTGACGTTTATCTTGAGTACCAGAAGTTAAGTTGGATTTCAAAATTCCCCTAATTTGATTGTTTCTCATCTGAATATCTACCATACGTCCAAGCATAGTACCGTAATCAGAGAATAAACTGTTAGTATAATTCTCTAACCTTGTATTTTGATAATTCAGATAAATTACATCAGACATATTGTAGGTACGTTCAAACCTATATCCACGTACATAAACACCATTGAAAGTATCATCTAAATTAGCGTATTTATTATGAACAAATGACTCAGCCACTAATAGATCTTTTGTATCATTAACGATGATTAAACACTCGCCTTCATAGATTAATCTATGGATAACATGTTCCCAAAATTGTGTAGCTGTTTCATTTCGATTAGGTCTAGTATTCAACTTGTACAAAGAGTCATCATTTACAAACTTGCCATTTTTTAAATGCTTAAATTTAGCTTGAGCAAATCTTCGTGCAATAAAATTGACCCCAGCATCTAAAGCAACTCGCTTAAGATAAGCTCTAGTGCTTGCGTCTTGAAAGTCCCAATCAACATCTAATGCATATGTTGGTTCAGTTGTTGCACCAAATAAATTACTAAAAATTCCCAAGAAACCACCTCCTTAATTAGAAATCTAATCCATCTAAAAGTATTAACTCTTCATCCATATCTGCATCGCTAATCTCATCTGCTCTATATAACGAATACAAAAAAGCCATAAAACCATCAGTTTTACGGCGGTGTTGTTCTTTCTTTTCATAAGACTTATTACCAGTCTTATCAATCTTTACTTCAACATTATTCGTATACCATCGCATCATTGGGTCATCTTCCCAAATAAAACGATTGTTAGCAAAGCCATCTTCAATTCTAGGTGCTAATAATGCTGAAATTGCTCTAGGATTTTTAATAACTTCAACTTCAAATCCAGCATCTTCAAAATATTTCCTAAGTAGCTCAGCTCTAAAATTATCCATGATAACTTTTTTAATATTGTACTTCTGACGCTGTTGGATAAACCACATTACTACTGTACTTGGTTCAATAGTATTAGTATTAATAACATCTACTAGCCCACGCTTTTCCCAATCAGCAATCGGAGCCACTACTTTTTTAGAAAACTCATCTTGCTTTCTGCCATAGCTATACATCTTTTGAACAAATTCTTTACGTGCAAATGAGTGATGTTTAAATAGATAATCTTCCCCGTTTCTGAACAATAAACCACATGCGGTAAAATCTCGAATTGATGCAAAATCAACAGCAGCTATACACTCACGTCCATCAAGCTTAACTGGATATTTTCTATTAGTTGCTTTTATCTCATCATACGGAGCAACAGAACGTTCCAAAGCTAAAGCTGGCATATTCATTCGTTTAGTCATAAACTCGTCTGTTTTAGATGGTTCATAAACCAATGTCTCATATTCACTTTTAACCTTAGCAAATAATCTTTGGCCATATTCAGATAATGGTTTGCTAAACATAGGATTAGCCTTTTCCCAATTTTTAGAATCGTTGACGTCCTCTCTTTTATCAAGCTTACAAATGAAAGGAAACATCATGTCAGCGGGTGCTTCACGATTTAAAACGTGATTGGCAATTTCCTTTTGCTTATCTAGATAACCATCTCTAACATAGCCATCTGAACCAATCTTAAACTCTCTAGCGTCCTTTACCTTACCAAGTCCTGATTCATGAACCTTAACATTAGCATTATCTGCATATTGATGAACTTCATCAAAAATAACTGCACCATCACGTAAACCGTCTTTAGTGTTACCGTTAGATGTACGATAAGCAAATTTAGACTTTGTTGCATATGAAATTATTTCTGTTTTGTTATTTTTAAAAGCCTTTTGAAGTTTTGGATTCATTTCAATCGCATCATGTACTTCAGTTACAGATGTCATAGCCTGTTCTTCAGAGTTGGCCACAACAGAAACATTATATCCAGGTATTCCATTCAATTCAGAAATTAAAAAGTTAGCTACCCCTGATATTAAGCCATTTTTACCAGCTCCACGTCCCATGAGTAATAGGAAATTGTCATAAAATAAAAGGCCATTGCTACGTCTTAAAAAAATAAATGCAATAATGAACTTCTGGAATGGTTTCAATTCAAAGTACCATTTTTCAATAAATCTGATGCATTTCTCAATTCTCTCTTCATCAAAATAAACATCTTGAGTCAAGACATCATTTTCGATTAAATCCAGTAATTTAATTCGTTCTTCGTTAAGAACAAGTTGGCCACTTTTATAAAGTTCGATATATTCTTCAACATATCTCATATTAGGTCACTTTCTTTATAGCCTGCTTCAGCAAGTGCTTTAACTCCAGGTGGTGGAGCTGAAAGCCCCATGTCTTTAGATAGGTTTATCATTTGTGCATTAATCTTGGCCATCTCACTTACAGCTGGGTTAGTTTTAATGTACTTCTGCGAACCATTCTTTATTTCAGTTAAAATATTTTTAGAATTAACTTTCTTTTCTAAAGAGTAATAAACGTTAGCTAAAGTACAGTAACGCTCAACTTTCTCAACTTGAACTGGGTTGCTAACGTCTATTTGTTCCATAAGATATTTCTTAACCAAAGCAGTAATTTTTTTATCTTTCAATTATCCCCACCCCCCTTATGTGAAAAAATCGGCTTTTTTTGTGGAAATTAACCCCATCCCACCGGTCGCCCGTTTGTCGGAATTGACCAAACTTTTTGACCCGGGGGGATTAATCCCATCGTTCATCATCCCATTTTGGTGGTTTTCTATGTTTTTTGCTACTGTATTTCATTCGATTATGTCTTTGATTATGATGATCCTTACATAGTGTTCTAAGATTATCTAAGTCCAAAGCATACTCTGGATAGTGTTCCAAGTCCTTGATATGGTCTACTTCAAGCACACCTGATGACACTCTACCTTCATCCTTGCACCATTGGCATTCATAGTTATCACGAGCCAATGCTTGTTGTCTTAAGTCTGCCCATTCTTTAGAGTGATAGAACTCTACTCGTTCAGCCTTATCCAAATACATCGCCACCTTTAATAACATATCTATTCATCTAACTTAAATGCTCTATTATGTACATGACTATAAGCATCAAAGTAAAGTTCGTTCTTATCACCGTTGTATGTTACTTCATAATACATACCATCAACAATTGTAGTTGACAACAGTGCTTTGTTGTTCTGCAGCGTTCTGTTTAACCACACAACATACACATCGCCTGTACTGATATGTACTGGTTGATTGATACTGTTTAAATTCATAAACGTGTTAGTGTACTCAACTACTTTCTCTTTACATAATTCTATAAACTTATCATTATCCATTAGATACACCGCCTTTAAATTATACGTATAAAATATTTATTATCCTATTGACACACGTATTATATACGTATATAATATATATTGTTGAAAGGATGTGAGAATGTGCAACGTTTCAAACTAGAAAAGCTATTTAGAAAGAAAAGTTGGTATCTATTGAGACATGGTAGCAATCATGACCTTTGGACTAATGGTACTAAGATAGAGGAAATACCAAGACATCCAGAAGTAAAGGAAAGACTTGCTAAACACCTTATCAATAAACACCATCTAAAATAGCTTTAAAAAGGGATTGGAAACAGTCCCTGTTTGTTGCACACTAATCACAAATACAAAAACATGAGGTACTTTTATTATGAGTAAAGTTGATGATATTGTTGTTTATCCTATAATTATTAGTTATGATCCAGACTCTACCGACTATCCTTATCTTGTAACTATTCCTGATATAGATGGAATGACACAAGGTAAAGATATAGCAGATGCAATAGCAATGGCAGAAGATTATATTGGTACATTTAGTCTTAATGAAACATTGCCACCTTCAAACTATAATCTACCTAAAGCTAACGATAATGATAAAGTTACTTTAGTTCGTGTTAATATCTCTGAATATAAGAGAAAGAATGATAATAAAGTCATCAAGAAAACTATTACCATACCTAATTATTTAAATGAATTAGGTAAGGAACATGGTATTAACTTCAGCGAATTAATGACTAATGCTTTAAAAGAAAAACTAAATATTTAAATAATTTTGCCGCCTTTCTTGGTGGCTTTTTTTATTAAACAAATAAGTCGCTTTCTATAGCTAAGAACGACTTGAATAGTTCACCCTTTTCATTGCTCATCAACAACTTATATAATCTATCTGATGAAAGCTCTCATCTACTCCAATCAGTTCATTAATCTTTTGAATATCTATCAATTACTACCACCTTTTAATTTGATTTTGCTGATATCTCTACTGTACTTACGCTTACGTTTGACTGGATATTTCTTGTAATGTTTCTCTAACTCACGTAACATTTTCAGTTCTTCATAAGTTTGTACCTTTCCAAAATCTTTACTATCTTTCATAAGCTTTTCTCCAAAATAAAAAGCCAGTCTGGCTAGACTGACTATTATTCCTTTAAGAGGTTTATTTAAAAATTATAAAAACTAAGTAGTAATAAGTTTTAACTCTCGGAGTCTATAAAGCGACCAACCTAACTTATTCCTGCTACACTATCATAATAGCTCACATATGTTCCGTTAAAAGTCCGTTAAAAGTCCGCAAAATGTCCGCTTTTATAAATATGTAAATCTGGACAATCTGGCTGCACTTCTAATCTGTCAGCAAATTCATTTAGTGCACTCATCTTAATCTCAAGATATCGTGTCTTTTCATAGTTTAAACTCTGCATAATTTGCCAATCATACATATCATCTAAATATTTGCTAATTAGAATTTGTTTATGTATCAACTTACAACTATTCATCGCTTTACCAATTCCAATTAGTATACGTTTAGCGATGTATGATCTTGAATCAAAATGACTTACTAGCATTTCTTCACTCGTATTTTTACCACTTGGTGATTTTGGCATATCATCAATTATCGGCGAATGTAAAAATGATGGTGTTTCATTTGCCATTCGCAATAGTTTATCTAAATCTTGGGTAAGGAATCTTCTTACATTCTTCGCCGTTTGAACTTCATCAATCGGTTCAAAGAGTTCCATGTAATCCATTTTTACACTCTCCTTAATATGCTATAATAATTTTGGCTTATGTATTATGCACGTTTCTTAAGGATCGTGCTTTTTATTATTTGCCTAAGAATAACAACAAAAATGCTACAGATACAACAATTACTCCGATAATACCAACAATATCCTTTGAATTTTCATAGTTATCTTTATCGTTAAAAATAACAAACATATAACTCAAAGTAATGTAAATTAAGCATATAGTCATTATTCCTCTTGCAATATATCCATTTAATAACATCTTCATGTCTCCTTGATTTTATTCAATACCGCTATAAACTTTACGAGCGTATTTATATCTAATATCCTTAAGTTCTTTTTGGCGGTTTCTCCAAATACGTTTATTTTGAG
Organism: Ligilactobacillus sp. MP3; assembly: GCF_024436335.1. NCBI lineage: Bacteria > Bacillati > Bacillota > Bacilli > Lactobacillales > Lactobacillaceae > Ligilactobacillus > Ligilactobacillus sp. MP3. The sequence continues at coordinate 85,778 of NZ_JANFQI010000007.1, read as the reverse complement.
ATAGATTAAACTTTTCTCTTCGAATAGCAGGTCTATTTAATTTCATCCCTACATCTTCTTTTCTAATCGTGTATGTCTCATGATCATCTACATCAAATACTAATACTGTATTATCCATCTCTCTAATTGTTTCTACTTCTCTATGTCCGTTTCCATATATATCTTCAACATTAAAATATACTTTTCCCATAGTATTTCTCCTAAAAATTATCATCATGAATGTTAGCTATCACAGATACTTTAACTTGTGTTTCTGCTGCGTCGTGGCTTTTAGCTCGTACAATCATGTTTCTAATTACACTACCAACAGTGTATTCCACCAAATATAATTTCATCTAATCAATCCTTTCTCTTATATTTCTACAGCTAATACCTTGCTTTGCTATTAGTTTTCCTACTTCATCAGCTAGTTCTAATGCTGTCTCTGTATTTGTTCTAAGCGGTCTATGTTTAGCCATTACTTCGATCATCTCATCAATCATATATTTACACTCTTTCTCAACGCTCTTTAGATCTTGTGTCTCTTGATCATCAAATACATGTAAGGTATCAAATCCGATAACTTTAACTTTTGATGATCCATCTCTAACGTATCCTTTAAACGTTATACCACCATGAACTATTAGCTCGTCTTCATCGCCATCTTTCCAACTCTTAGGTAACTCAGCATAACCACTTAAAGCTCCAAATAGACTTGGAATGATAAAGTATTTATATCCTTTGTACGCCCCTATCTTTGCAGGCATCGTTTCATTTGTTCCCAAATATTGCATAAATAATTACTCCCTTAATCAAAATCGCTTGGCATTATATCAAATAAACCAAGTTGATTTCCTAAAACATCAAATTTTACTTCATAAGTATTAGGTTCTAAATATCTAAGCACTACTTTCTTTGTGCCTTTTTTAGAACCTTCATTAGTATGATATGTTAACTTTAGAAAATTGATTAGCTTCTCTTCTTCGTCGATATACAATTTCATGTTGTCCATATCATCATCAGTAAATTCTATCCTGTATTTTTTAGCCATGATTTCACTCCTAACGTTTTATTTGTTATACCGGTATAAAGCCTTGCTATGCTCTCAATACATACGACCATCTCAAATCATGTGGATGCAAGGCGATGTTACAGTTACACACGAAGAATATAATGCACGGAGGTCTAACTCCTTCCAAATTTATTTGTAACTGTAACGTGTATTTAAAATTAGTAGGGTTCGGTAGTAATAATTGCCAAATTACTGCGATATAAAATGTAATAACGGAAAGGAAAACTTCACCTACCTTTTCAATAAATTTTGTTGTTTGCAGCTCATCAGTAATATCACTACCTATGACTCAGCATCCTTTGACAGATACTAAGCCTGTACTGTTTATGTCGTTATTTGTGAGATCCTGATTTACGTTGTTGTGAATGTATAACGTTCAAATAAGCATAAGCCAATATCTAACAGTTTTAAGACTTGTTAAGGTCAAATTATTTGTTATTAAAATACGTTTATTTCTGCATAAACCAAAGTATCATCATCTTCTTTTACATCCTCAGCTAATTCTTCAAGCGTGTCATATCTTCCGATAATGTTATTTTTGCTTAGGCAAACAAGTGTATATCCAGCATTGGTATCAACCGTTGCTATAAGATATAAGTCATCTTCATTTCTGAAAACATTTCCCACTTGGTAGATATCTTCTGGTTTTTCATCGTTAAAATTAATCTTCATTACTTACTTGTTGCCTCCTTCTAAATCAATTCCTAAAATCAAAGATAGTAGTATTAATTTATCTTTATCATCTAAACTTTCAATAATGTTATATATGGTATTCAATGCATCTTTTCTAGTTCCAAAAGCATTGATAGCTGTTCCGACGTCTTTGCTTAAAGCTATTAATCCTGCTCTATATCCTGAATTTTTTAAAATTGTAGATATTTCTTCTGCTTGCTTCTGCATTTCTTTTGCTTCTTCTGAACTCATATTTTCACCTACATTCAAAGTATTAAAAATCAATAGTTCGTACGCTTTTTTTATTGCTGATTTATTGCCGAAAATAGCAACGAAGGCTATTTTAGCAACCTTTTTATCGATTATTTATTGTCGATTTCATCAAACTTTTCATCTGAAACGTACACGTATATTACTGTTCCGCCAAATTTTTCGGCAATATCTTTAGCAGATTCGTATATTTTAAATACATAAGCTTCACTCAAACAATCAGAAATTGTATGAGTACCAAATACACTTCCATTTGATGTTAAATAGCATTTGCCGATTTTTACGATATATCCCATTGACTTAATCTTCATTTTATTTCTCCTTCCAAATCAATACCTAGTATCATAGCCAGAAGTATTAATTTGTCTTTATTATTCATCTTTCTACCTCATCAAATTCAGGAGCATTTGCTATATATCCAATAAAATTCGGATTATCTATTCTGAAATTTGCTATACCTTTTCGCTTTCTTAATTCATTAAAATAACGGACTTTAAGCCATTTATCATCAATTTCAACTGTTAAAACTTGGTTAAAACACTTTGGTTGCGTATCTTTTAAAAGGACTGTTACACTTACTTCTTCATCTGAACTCATCTCAAAAATTCCCATCATTTTACTCCTCCTGCTAATTGCTTAGTCATTTTGTTTTTTCTCCTACTCGTATTTGAATATTATTTCTTTTCCATCTTCACTCAGATAAGCAAAGATATGATATCCTTTAAGATATTCAAGTACCTCTAATGACAACAAACGTGTAAAGTCTACTGTTTCTCTTTTCACAGTGATATCATAGATAGCTTTACCATCTTCAAGATTTTTAGCCTTTTCTATCATTTCATCTATTACACCTGTTATTTTGTTGGCAGTTTCTTTGTTGTCTTTTGCGATAGCGGCTGCCTCAAACATTGGTATCATATTGAGCATGTAGTTAAGTCTTATATTTTGATATTCGTGTGTGGTTTCTGAGTTCCATGTCGATTTAAAACGTACTATCATTTTCTTAGTAGGTTCGGTTGCACCTGCTCTAATATCAACTCTATAACCAAATGCTGTCAGCCACTTATAAATGTCATTAGAATAGATTTTTGGAATGATAAAATCTGTTTCATATAAACCCATTTCAGCTGTGTTTCTAATCCTATTGCTGATGTCAGAAAGTATCGAGAGCTCAATATTTTTTAAACTCATAATTCAATCTCCTATCTTTACTTAATATGCGTTTTTAATGTATCTGAGTTAATTTAAGTTTGAGATCTAACTGGTTAAATTCAAATACTAAATTGCTAAATTCATCTTTAAATTCATTAAACTCTTTGAACTTAAATTGATTCGACAATCTATTTTCTAAATCATCTTCAATTGCATTTAACATTACTGTTAATACATCCATTTTGCATGACCATTCTGCTAACTTAGCTTGCTTTTGCTCTTTCGTTAGTTCTTCAAACAAATCCTCAATATTTTCATTCATACCATATACCTCAATCCCACTTGTAATTGATTCTCTTTAAATGCTTACCTATTATGTTAATAATCTTTCCAAGATCATCTAAATCATGTATATCCAAGTAGTTATCGTCTGAAATCTCAAATAGGTCTACATATTTGTGTCTAATCGTAAATAATTTATCAGAATAAAAAATTCTTACTTCCCATAATTTAGATTCATCAAAATCAACATCGTAATCATAGTTGTTGTTTTCATCTACAACTTCAATCCTTATATTTTCATTTTCGTAATCAATAGCGTATTCCTTTCTAGGTTCTGACAGCATCGCTTTAATGTTTTTACTTCTATTCATCATCAAGTCCATACCTTTCGCTTATTTTCTTACGAAGATCATGCATACCACGTTTATACTCATATTCTTGTCTGATTTTTAATCCTTTAATAAAGCCTGCTAGATAGTCACTATCCCAATATCTAGCTCGATTTTTTATCTTTTGTCTTGGCGATTGCTTTCTAATCATGCTAATTTAGTTCCTCCCAAGTTTTAAAATGTTTGGCGATGATTCCAATAACTTTAGTAATCACATCTAAGTTTTCGTACTTAACTGTATTAGCTTTGAATGTGCATTTACCTATAAAGTTTGGGAAAACTGAAACTGCATCGCCGTTGTATATGACTTGAACTTCGTCAATATCATTTTCATTAAAATCTGGCTCTGATTCATCATCGTAAATCTTGCCATTATCATCAATTACAAATACGTATAGTCCGTAATTGATACGATCATAAATGTTTGGAAATGTGTCTTCCAGTTCTTTCACCAATGCTTTTGTTTTAGTGTTATCTTTCATTTGCACTTACCCCTTAATTGCCATATTTTTCTAAAATCATTTGTAAACCAATAGCCCATAACCTTTCCCGATAGCTAGCTACTTTACCTGCTGAATAAATTTCATTATCTAATAGAAAATCTATGACATCTTCATTCGCTATACCATCTTTTGTGAATGCACCATCGCCATATATATCCCAACCTGCCATAGCTTCTTCAATAAATTCATCTTCCGTATAGCCAAGTTCTTTTAAAGTCTCATCATCTACATATTCTTGAAGGAAATCACGTAAATCTTCTTCAGCAATATCGCTATCAGTCATACCATCATCAGAATTTGCTTCTGCTTTACTTTTGAAGTATGAAAAATGCTTGGAATACTCAGCTATATCTTGCCAGGTGTTCTTAGCGTGCCAATAAAAAATCGCACTGCCTAAATCACCAGAAATATGTAGTTCTCCTTCTTTCTCGTTGACTATGTATCTAACTCTGCAATTGCTACTACCGTTAGCATTGTGCCATTCGATAAATACCCAATCTTCAAAATGTTTAAAATCTGCTATAAAGTTCTTAAACGTTTTTCTTAATTCTTCATCAGTTTCTATCATTTTCGTTACTCCTTATCTGAAACATAGATTTTTCTGATTGTCCCACCTAAATCAGATGCAACTCTTTCTGCGATGTCCAATTCATTTTCGTCATATATTTCCGCTTGTTGTGGCTTTTTCACTATGTTAATTGAATTTTGAATTCTACCATTTAGGTAATAATTTCCAAGCTTGATAACATATCCGATAAATTCAACTTCTGTCATCTCTTATATCCCCTTCTACAATCGTTACAAATCGATTTATTACAAATGTCCTTTTCTCAATCCCAGTGAACATTCAATAATTCAGCTACTTCTTGATTTTTAGGTAACTCAATTACTTCTGAAAAGCCTAAATAATTATCTGTATCATTCCTAATAAAAAATGCTCTAGTAGCTTTCCTCGATAAACAATCACACTGAGTTATTGAACCGTTCATTCCACGAATTGCCATATTGAAGATTAAGAATGGCAATGCACGGTCAGAAAGTTCTTCTGCTTGATACCAATACACTCGTGGGTCATAGGTAAAGATTGGAGATGTTAAGAACTTAATTAGTGGATTATCAGTATCAGGCCTTTTATACAACGGATTCTTCAATCTATCATTCCACCATTTAGCGATTAGCATTGAGCCAGTACCTGCTGCAGGCTCGTAATAAGTACTCTTGTCTTTCCCAACTAATTGATTAACTAAATTAGAAATTGAAGTAGGTGTAAAATCTTGTTTCTTTGATTTTCTTTCAGCTTGTTCATCGCCAAAATATTCTTGAAACCATTCATAACTCATATCAGTTTCGATTTCTAAAAATTTTTCAAACGTTTCTTTACGCTTTTTAGGATCTAACATTAAATCCATCATTTTTGTTGGAGCTTTAAAAGCGTCGTCTATTTCTAAAATTCCATTAACTGTTTTTACATCAAATTTCATTATTTGCTCCCCTTAAACTATTAGTTTTTTTCACAATAAATACATTTCCTATTCGGAGTTAATAACAGTGAATTAAATTTTATTTGATTTGTATTACCACAAGTCTTACATTTTATGTTGATTTTTGTTGAATTTTCTAAAACGTAATCATCAGCCGTCATTTCAAAATTAGGGTTATTTGCTTGAATTTCCTTGAATTTTAGCCTATCGTTTTGTATCTTGCATCCTTTACATTGCCTATCTTTATTTATCCATAAAGATTGTAATCTTAGATTTTCGGAAAACCCACAAGCCTTACACTTCAAATTGATTATTGATGATTTACTCATGTTTTCATCGTCAGTAGTCATTTCAAAATTAGGATTTATTGATTTTATTTGTTCAAATCTATCTATCCAAAAATTTTCCGTTCTTGAAGGCATGATTTTAAAATCTGGATCTTTACCCTTTATTGGTTCTCTAAATTTTGTCATATCTTAGAAACACTCCTCATAATTTGTTGATTATCTCTAACCCTTTCCGTTTCCAGTCTATGAATATAAACTTCTCTAGTTACCGAATCGTCAACGTGACCTAACCTTTCAGCAACAGCACGACTATCAATACCTTGACTAACTAAATAAGTAGCATGCTCATGTCTTAATCCATGCAAAGTTATAACTGGAACTCCTGCGTATTTACAAGTTTGTTCTAGTTTGTTATTAAGTGATGAATTATATTGGAATCCTTTAATTGATCCAAAGATACTCTCATCTTTATCAGCACCTTTAGCATTTATCCAAAACAAATACAATACCATCTCATCTACTGGAATTGTTCTAATCGAATATTTATTTTTAGTGCTTTTAAATCTTCTTGAAAAGTTTTCATCATAAGCACCTTTCTTATAATCCAAAGTCTTGTTAATAGATATTGTTTTCTTCTCAAAATCAATATCTTCTAATGTTATTCCTAAAATTTCAGCGTATCTCAACCCTGTTTTTAACAGAATCAAAAAGAAATGAGCATAAGATGAATTCAAATGTTTTAAGGTATCTACTAACTTTTTCATGTCATCAAGTTCCATGAATTTAGGTTTCTTCTTATTGGTTACTACACCTTTAGGAATTTGAGCGTCATAAGTAACATCTCTATCTGTTAATCCGTCAACGTTATAAGCTCTCTTTAAAGCCCAAGCTAATTGACGGTGAAAATCTGTTATAGTAGCTTTCTCATGAGTCTTACCAAACTTATTTAAGATTTGTTGATAATCATTTGCGTTCATGTCCTGTAAATACAAGTCAGGACAAATTTTCTTCAAGTGTCTGTGAGTTAAACAATATTTGTTATACGTTCTTTCTCCTACTTGATTCAATTTATACGTGTCTACCAAGTTTATAAAATAATCAGTAAATAATATTTTCTTCCTTCTGCCCAAACTAATCACTTCCTAAATTCTTAGTTATCCTTTTAATCTTTTGATCTAGTTCAATCTGAGCTACTCTAACTTTGAATAATTCTGGCGATTCTGAACGTAAGCTTTTAATGTTCATTGCACCGTTCACACTCTTTTTAACACAAACCAAATTGTTAATATCAAAGTTTTCTTTATTTCCATCTAAAAATGCGATTATACAATCCTTAGGAACTGATCCATTGTGTTTTTCCCAAATTAATACATGCTTTAATTTCCATCTATCATATCTAGAACCATCCATTTTTACTTTAACCATCACATATCCATGCATTTTAAATTCACTACCTAAAGGTTTTTCATTATGAACACTATGTCCTTTTTTGAACCAATATTTTTTAGATTCAGGACTTACTAAAATACCATTATGAATATTACGTTGATAGCATGCATTTTTCATAGCATCCACAGTCCAAACAAAATCAGGGAATTCTTTTTGAAATAACTCAAATACTTCTTTCCACGGTCTACCTGGAACATTGACTTTTAACCAATTAATTATCTCTTGATTCAATCTTTTTGACATGCTTTGACTCCAATACATCAGGTGTTTCTATATCTCCAGTTATATCAGCTCTTAATTTCATAACTCTATATGATAAATCAGCACTTTGAATAAGTTTATCTGATACATTACTGATAGCTTTAGCTCGTTTTAATTCTTCGTCTAGATTCAAGCTACCATCATTCAACCTTTCAAGTTGTTCGAATAATATATTGTTTAAATCTTCCATTTTGTTTCTAACCATTCCATATACCTCATTTAAGACTATTCTTACACTTCGAATAATTAAGCGAGTAACACTACTCCAGTTCCTTCTAATCGCTCTTCTAAATATTTAGCAATGGTCTTGATAGCTTCAACTCTCCATAAACCACCATCGCCTTCAAAGATTGCACCACGTGGCCCACTTTGCATTCTAAAGATGAACTTGCTTTCTGGTTGCTCAACTTCAACGAACGTTCTGTATGGTGCAAGTATTACTGGATTAGGAACTTTAATATTTTCAGCGGTAGCAATTCCAGATTTGATTGTCACTGCTTGACTGATACCATCATCGCCAGTGCTACGAACATTATCTTCTTTAAGGTTTCCAACCACCTTAAGCAAGATGTCCCTATCATCAGTCTTTACAAATTGTGATTGTAAGGCGATGTTAAATGACTCGATATCCATGTATGAGTCAAAAGCAAATTCTGGAACAATTGCAGTTGCTACTGCTAACAATTCACGATCCCCATTAGGTTGTAACTTACCTTTCAATTCGACCAACTTTTCATCAACTACATGCAAGATTAAGTCATCAAAACCATCAATGTTTGACTTGATGTAATCAACCAAACCAGATAAAGTATTTAATCTGATTGGCTCTTTAGCTTTATAAATTACTGGTTCAACCAATACTGGCTCGCCATCTTTGTTGATAATATAATTCTGGCCATTAATTTTTAATTGTCGTTCTTCAGGTTCAATACCTTGTTCCATCAAATAATCTAGTGCTTCTCTTGTTAAATCCATCGCTCTAACCTCTCTTTTCTTGTAAATCTATGATCTTATTGCTCTTTTTCTCAACATCTTCAACCTTTTCTCCAGTATCTGTTCTTACATCGCCTTTATCATCGATATAAGTTTGACCCTTAACTCCAGACTTAAGTTCACTAGCTGCAATCATTCCTGTATTTAAATCACGTCCAGTCATGATTTTAGTTGTAATTGGTGCTGCAGGAGCTAACTTACTAGAAACATTAATTGACGCTTTAACTTCGTCATAGTCTGCATCTGGAACAAAGTCCACTTTGACGATTAAGCTACGTTTCTTTGTTGGATCTGCATTTGGATCATTAATATTGTTAAAGATGTCGCTCAACTCACGCTCGATTAGTTCCTTACCTGCACCTTCTGCCAATGAATCAATACTGAAATTAATCTTTACTTTTGCCATCGTTATTACCTTCCTTTACTACGTTATTTAGAAATTTAACAAACTTGTTGATACCCGCTAGATGCTTGCTTGTATCAAAGCATCGCATTGAGTCAATTTTTGGACTATATAAAGCAACTAAGTCATCTTCGAATAAGTCCCCTTTATTTGCGATGAACTGTTTCAATCCATAAGTATCATCACTGAATTTAACTGCTGTATACTTAGCATCAAATGGCCACTCGTTTATAACTACTCGTTCCATGCTCTAACCTACTTTCACATAATCATTTTTCAAATCAGATGGAATCACTGGCATTGGTGGTCTAACATCTGACAAGCTCACCAACACTAGATATCTATCATGGTGTTCACTTACCATGTATTGAACACCATCTTTATCAACTAACTTGTCATATCGCTTAATAAATTGACCTTTAGCGTCTTTGAATTCTGCAATTCTTTTCTTCATTAGGACATCCTCCTCAACATCTCATCAATTTCAGCTTCTGCCTTAGCTTTCTCAGCCCTAGACATAATTGAATTTGATGGTTGTTTCTTACCTGCATTCTTAGCCCAATCTGGTAATTTCTCTTTTTGAATTAGTTGTCGCTGATTATTATTTCGTTTAGGCGGTTCGAAGTTGTATTCATTTTCCCACCCAGCGTTACCAAACCAAGTAGCACCATGCTGAATGAAGTTAGTTTGAGTGCCTTGAACTCGAATTTCTTTGTTATAGTTCTCAATACCCCTTTTAATCGTTTCATCGCTAGTGCCATTCTTAACTGCTCGCTCATAGTACTTACGAGCCTTTTGTTTACCAACTTTTCTTGGATATAGATTCCATAGTTTTTCAAATCTATCATCCAGCTCTTTTTTAGTTGGTTTATGAATTGAATGATGTTCCTTAGATACAGATTTTTCAGAAGTAACTTGATCGTTTTCGTCAGAAAATGATCGTATATTATTATCTTTCTCTTTATCTATCTCTTTATCTATATCTAAGTTACGGTTCGTTTCATCGGTGTTACATTGTAACGCTTTTTGTTCATTAGCAATTGCTTTTTGGCGTTCGCGATATGCTCGAACTCTGCGAGCTGATGCACTTTCCGAGCCTACTAAGTCTGCAGTCACATCTTCTGTAAATTTAAAAGATGCATCATCAGCGAATTCAATCAATCGTTTTTGTTTTAAGAATGCTAAAACGAACTCAACGTTAATTGTTTCTTCATCTAGTACCAAAGCAATTTCTTCAGCGAAACTATCGCCTACACCTGAATAATAGATATAACCATTATTCTCAAGTGATAACAAAATCATCTCAAGGTAGATGACTGCATATGTGTCACCCCCTGATGGTTTACGTAACATTTTTACGACTGGACTTTTCCAGAAATCCATCTGAAGTTTGATCCAGAAGTATCTTTTTTCAGCCATTTTGATTCAGCTCCCTTTGTTTCTTTTGTTCTCTATATTCCTTATCGAATTCATCCATTTGTTTCTGACTCATAAGCTTTAAGCTTAGAATACTTTTGTCGCTTAGCTTAATACCATGAAAGTGGTATTTGTCAGCGAAAGCTTTAGCTCCGATGTTGTGAAATTCACTGTGATGTTTAAAGCACAACATCTCTAGCCTGTGATTTCTATGATCGATATGGTTACGATTGTTTCCCATACCGACCGTATCTTCGTGATTTATCTGTAGTTCCTGTCTTGATCCACAAACAGTACACTGTCTATGCACCAAACAAAGAAATACACGACGCTCTGCATCGATTGTGTTTTCCATTGCTTTTGAATCGAATGGAATATCATATCGAAAGCAAAACTCAATCACAAAACGAATGAATTGTGTTGCCAGTTCTTTAGTGCAATTGCTCAGTGAAAAATCTTGCTTTATATTGTATGAAAATTTGAATTTTAAGCGATTTTTGACTTCTTGTTCTTCATACCCTGTATATTCTGAAATATCACGAAACAAGGCATAAATTTTCTTTCTCTGAGCATTCGAAATCATGTTATGATCTGCGGGCGATGCATTGAATTTAAGATGACCTTTTCTAAGATCTCTCTTAAATGCATCAAGATCATCGATTTCAAATTGCACTTTGGAACCAACTATTTTATTAAATTTAAGTTCATAATTATCCATCGTCATACCTACCATAGATACTTTCTAACTTTTTCAAGAATTCATATTGCTCCTGTTCTAAGTGCGGAACAGTGAACAATATGTTAATATGTATATAGAGTTGTATAGACTCCATACTCTTTAAGTTAGTAATATTTCTGATTATTTCTTTTTGATAATCGGAACTCATATTGATAGGTGTTGCAGCACCTATCTTTTTTATTTCTGTCACTTTTAGTCATTTCCTTTCGCATAATCATAAACTTCCTTATACTTGAGCTTTCGCAATCTTCTCCATCGCTTTCCTTCAAATGGTATAAAGAATAGTTTTAAGCTATCATCTTTTGGGATAGCTAAAAATGCTATGTCATCTTCTACTTGATGTTTCTTTTTTATTCGTTTGTTCATCTTCATCCCCCCAATCAAAGAATGTTCCATTTTCAAGGGCTTCGAGCATTGGATACAACATGAGGCCTAATAAGATACCTACTACAAGTATTGATAAACTAATCATTTCAATTCCCCCTTATCTTTAATTGAACCTGTAACAGCCATCGCTGCCAAACTCCAAAAAATAAATGCAAAGCCGATATACCAATGATTTGTACCGAAAGTATAACCACTGATGAAAATTCCTAACAAACTGCTAAATTGAATAAATATTTTATTATCTATCATTATTTTTTCCCTTTCTTTTCCATGCTCTATATAAATCAACACACCCTGCGTACGCTATGCATAGCAGGATACCGTAAATACTCCACATTTACTTGTCCCTCCAATTCACAAAAATATCTTTTAACCAGCTAACACCTACGAAAATTACCACATAGGCGATGCAAGCTAGTCCTACTGCTAAAATAGGTTCCATTAACTTCCCTCCTAATTTTTTGCTAACATCTTCTTTTTTACTTTCTCTATTTATTCTTTAAAAACTTATCTAAATCTTCAGCTCTGAACTGAACAACCCCACCAGCTGTTAGTTCGATATCCTGAAGATTTTTATTCCTTTTTCGCCATCTCCAAAATGTTTGTGGAGATACACCACAGTGTTGAGCTGCTTCTGTTATGTTTAACAACTTCTGCTTGTTGCTTTTTCTTTCAAGCTTTCTAACCACCCTTTCAGCAATTCTTTCAATATCATCATCTGAAAGATCATATTTATAAGTAGCTGTTACAATCATCTATACCACCTACCTTAAATAATCTCAGCCAATTGCTGTCTCATTCATCTTCATGAACTTATTGATGAAATATTGTTGTCCTTTACCAGTAACTTTTGTTGTTTTACTGATAGACACTGAACCATTACTATGTGTAATAGTTGACTCTTTAATTTTGAACAACCCTAAGTTCATACTTCTTTGAGTTGGCATATTGTAGTCCGTTCCTTTACGGCTGATAAGATAGCCGTTGCTTCTCAGCCATTGGAACAAACGATTAGCTCCAATATTTATTCCGTTACCTCGTAAAATCTTAGCTAACTCACCAATCAATATTGTTGTGTGACTTGCTGCAACACTGTCAGCAAATAATGCTTTAGGTTGCATCTTCTCATTCTCTAGTTTTAATTGTTCAACTTTCTTATTAGCGATTTCTAAAGCTCGCTTCATGACCATTTCAGGACTATTCCAAGCCTGTTCCACTTTGATGAAATAATCTCTGATTTCGTATCCCTTATCAGTTCCACTCATCATGGCGATGTGCTTAGCCATCTCGATAGTCAAAGCATAGTCTTGTAATTTCTTAGTTCCACCATATTGATTTTGCTGTGTAGTTGTAACTACGGAGCTAAAATCTATATTTTCTCTAAAGTGTTTAAAATTTTGCTTTGCCCATTGACTGAACCTTGTTTTCACACCTAATATCTCATGTAAATCTCTAGCTGATACAACTTGCATATCTTCTTTTGTTTTTACTTTAATTATTTCTGTCATTATCATTTCCTCCTAAGTTTCTTTTAAGACACTAAATCAGCAAAAAAAATTTCGTTAACAGTTTTTCCACTGATTTCTAAAATTTTTGCCATAGCTTTTATTTCATCAGCTTTAAATGGCCTTTCATCTCTTAGTCCTTTATAAAAAGTAGACTTCGACATTCGAACTCCACTTTCATTCACCTCTTCAATCAATGTTCCAACTTGAATTCCTTTGCTTTTGATAAGCCCTAGCAACTTATCTTTTTCCATCTTCATTCCTCCCTTTACACATTAGTTTCCTTTAGGACACTTTTAATTAAATCATATTAAAAATAGTATGTCAATAATTTTTGTATCTTTTATGACACTTTTTTATTGCTTTTCTTAAAAATGTTTATTTTACGACACTTTATTGTTATAATTAATACTAAAGTTTACATAGTAAATTTTTTAAAGGTGGTGTTTTTATGAATTTAAAAGAAAGGCGAAAGGAATTAAACTTAACGCTCGAAGATGTAGGAAACTATGTTGGTGTTGGTAAATCTACTGTTAGAAAGTGGGAAAATGGTGATATCGCAAATATGAAAAGAGATAAGATTGTATCTCTTGCTAAAATTTTAAAGATAGATCCACTAGATATAATTGACCCAGCTAGAGAATTAACTGATGATAGCAATTCTTATATTAAAGATGTTGTATCAAATATGCATAAGTTATCTATTAATAGGCAACAGAAAGTAAAAATCTATACTGATAATCAATTAAAAGAACAATTGAGTAGTAAAAATAAAATTAATCCTATTAATGAAAATTCTTATACAATCAATGTCTTAGGTGCAGTTTCTGCAGGTACTGGTGAATGGTTAACAGATGAGCAACACGAAGAAATAACTGTTAATAATGAGCCACCAATGCATGATTTTGCCTTACGTGTTAATGGTGATTCAATGATTCCACTATTTTCTGATGGTCAAATTATCTATGTTAATAAAATTGATGACTTAGATATGGTTAGAAATGAACAGATCGTTATTGCCGAATTGAATGGTGATGCTTATGTCAAGAAAATCGTTTTTGATAACAACAGACAAAGTTGTCAGCTGATTTCCTTAAATAAAGAGTATCATCCTATTGATGTCACTTCTGATGATGATTTCAAAATATTTGGAGTAGTAGTTATATAAAATTATGACCAATATGTGATGTCTTTAAAAGCTCTAGTTATATGTATTTCAGGAGGAAAAATATGGATTTATTTGTATCGATTTTAGGTTTATTAGGAATTATTGTTCTGGCAGTTGGACTCATATGGTTGATTGTTAATCTTGTGAGAAAAAAACCTTTAAGAGTTCCAGGTATTATTTCGGCAGCTGGCGCTTTATTATTTATCGTTTGTTCATTTGCTATCTCAGTAATAGATCAACAACAAAATAATACAACTGAAAGTACTACATATTCCACAGAATCTACTGAATCACTAGAAAGTTCTGAGAGTGAATCGGTTAAATCTAAAGTTTATGGTTTAAATGAACAATATAAAAATGACATGTATGGTTTAAAGATTACACAAGCTGATCAAAACTTTGATGCCCATGGTATGAGTTTAGTAAATAGCGATATTCCAACTCTTAAAGTATCTCAACAAAACGGAGTGCAAATTACTGTAGATTATGAAAATATAGACTCTTCAGAAGATTTCTTACCATCAATTTGGAATTTTAAAGTTTATGATGATGACGGAAAAACTGGAGAAATTATAAATCAACAAGAGGGACAAGATGAAGTTTCTAAAGGACATACTGGAACTACACATTTTTGGGTTAATCTTCAAAAACCATATGCAGATACTAAGTACATTGAGATTGAGTATGGCGATATTCAATTTAAAATCAATTTAAATCATTAATTAATAACCCGCCGAAATCGACGGGTTTAAACTCAAGAAAGGATATGATTGTTATTGTTAAACCAAGACAAAATATTAAATATATCAAATGATTCTCAATATTGGTTAGTTCGTGCTGGCAATAACGCTGAATTTTATGAAGATTTTCAATATAACAATTTTATTGCTGTAGGAAATAACAATATCTCACTTTCAGATTTAAAAAATATAAATTCTTATTATCGAGTTAATGAAGATATTTTAGAAAATCAATACAAGGAAATCTTTTTTAAAAACTTTCTCTCAAATTACAATAGCAATGAAAATAATAAAAATAAAGATAGACTTACAAGACAAAATGAATTAGCCAGTTTAAAAAGAAGTAGTAGTATAGCAGCTAGTAAAGTTTTTAATTTTGTTGAGAAAATGGTTGTTGGCGATTTTGTTATACTACCTGATCAAGGTAGCTCAAAGTTTTTACTAGGCTTTATATTAAGTGATGCCTTTGATGAAGAAATTAATCATGTCAATCAAGAAACTATTTTTGATGAAATGTCTGACCCTGGTTATACTATTTCAAACTTTCAAAAGAAAAGAAGAGTATTTTGGATTAAAGAGTTTATGCAAAAAGACTTACCAGATAAATTATCATGGATTCGCCAAACAAGACAATCTATCTATAATTTAACCCCTTATGCAGAACAAATAAATCCGTTAATATCTGCTAATTATATCTATAATGGAGAACTACATTGTCGAATAGGCGTTACGACTAATAAACAAGTAAGTTCAAAAGACTTATTTGAATTTCAAAAATTAATTGTAGAACTAGCAGAAGAAAAGTCGAATGAAATCCACCAAAAAACTAATATACAATCTCCAGGTTTCATTTTACTACAAACAGTTTTAGATAATTGGGAATCATTAGCATTAATTACAGCATGTATTTTTGGTGATGTAGCTATTTCGAAATCAAATTTTTCTATTAAAATAACTGGTATTGTTCCATATTTTATAAATAGAAAATTTAAAAAATCATTGCAAAACGAGCAACTTCGCAGTGTTAAAATAAAGAACGATCGTGAAGAAACTCAATTAAAAAAGGAACAGCTTGAGCTAAAGCACCTAGAACTTAAATTATCAGAAACAGATGTACAAAAAATTCAAGGCCTCAAGCTTACTAATTCCGAGGTAGGAAACGAAATTCCAGTCGAAATGCAAATAGATAATTTGTCTGATATTGCGGACTTATCCGAAATAAAAAAAGCACCAGAAGAAAAATAATTTTTTGTGAAATATGTGACCAACTTAATAGAATGCTAACTATTGCAAAGACAGTAATAAAACCAAATAATACCTGTATTAAGGAAATAATGCTTTTTTTCATTTTCCCACTACCTTTTCTACTTAAATAACTTGAATTGAAAAATGCATCGCGCTACAACAAAACTTTTAACGCTTAGTCCTACTAAATATAAAAAAGGTATTCCCCACCTTCCACGATCATTTTACCACATTGAGAATGTGGCTTTATGCTCGTGAAAGGCGGTGAATACCATGGAAAATATCATCTTAATTTTAATTTTACTATATTTACTAAAGTCTGACAAGGACTAAGCGTTAAGGGGGGCGCCGTCCCCCTGCGTGTGACGGCGCCCAGTACAAAACTTACCGTTGAAAGGACGTACATTCATATTGACCAATACACTGAAGTCATTAAAAGCTGTGTGTTGCTAACATCTTCTTTTTACTTTCAATTTAATTTTGGAGGTAAATATTATGGCAACATTTAGAAAATATAAAACAAAGAAAGGTATGTTGTGGCGTTATCAGATTTTAGTTGGTACTGATACAGTAACTGGTAAACGTAAGTATAAAACCAAAGGTGGTTTCTACACAAAGAAAGAGGCAAAATTAGCAGCTGATGAAGTAGAGAAAAAAATAAATAACCCTAACTTTCTAGACAACGAGAATATAACTTTTGGCGAAGTGTATGAACGTTGGATAGCTAACTATAAATTAACTGTTAAAGAGTCTTCTTTTTATACTGTTGAACTACAGTATAAATCTAAGATACTTCCTATTTTGGGTAATAAAAAAATTAATCAAATCACAACAATTGAATGTCAAGACTTGATTAATCACTGGTATTCCATTCCATTAAAGAACTATAAAGCTATATTCAATTTAATAACTAGAATTTTCAAATATGCTAAGCAGTTAAAAATAGTAACAGATGATCCCACGTCATCAGTTATTATTCCTAAAGCTAGTAGACAATTTAGTAACTTGGAACATTCTAGAAATTATTATACCAGAGATGAACTAAAAACGTTCCTTGAATACGCTGAGAAACATGAAAAATACAAAATCTACGTACTTTTTAGATTATTAGCATTTTCTGGCATTCGCAAAAGTGAGGCTTTAGCTTTAACGTGGAATGATATTGATTTTAAAAAGGCACAAATTACAATCAACAAAACTATAATACTGGTATCTAAAGTTAAAGTTACAACCCCAAAAACAAAAAGTAGTAATAGAACTGTTTTTATTGATAAAAAGACATTATCAATTTTAAGTGAATGGAGACTGAGACAAAAGAAAGAACTACTACAAAAAGGGTTCAATGCTTTATCTCCTAATCAGCTTATTTTTCCTGATAAAAATAACCACTACATTATTCCTACCACAATTAGTAAGATGATGAATAGAGTTTCAGAAGGTAGTAATTTACATCATATAACAGTTCATGGTTTAAGACATACTTATGCGACTTTAGCTGCACAAGGTGGTATGTCAGTTAAGCAACTTCAAGCCCAATTAGGACATTCTAAAGTTGAAATTACGTTAGATGTTTACACTTCAATTACTGATGAGCAACGTAAAGATACTGCCATTCAATATACTTCCTTTGTTAATTTCTAACTAAAAATGTGCATACTTGATGCATACTTTTTTGATATTTTGAGAAATATATAGTTGTATTTAAACATTTCAAATATCTTAAAAACATTATTAAATAAACGGTTATGGAATGTTGTGAAATGTTGTGAAATACCATTTCAAAGAACAACTTAATTTATAATCTTTTTTCATGAAAAAAGCAGCAAGACGAACTTGCTGCTTTTTATTATGATTATCTTCTTTTTTCAAACTTAGATAATTGCCCTCTAAATTCGGCACGATATTTCCTAACGTCAGAGGCATCGCTCTTCACATAAGAATCTACCTTTTCATTATGTTCAACTTTATCTAAGCCAATCAATTCTTCTTCACTTGTAACTCTCATCTTAACTAATTTTTTGCAACAAACTACTAAAATCGTAGATAAAATGATTACAAAAATAATTGTACAAACAGTTCCTAAAACTTGAATTAAAAACAAGTGCACCCCACCATATAATAATCCACTCTCAGAAATATTTGAATTTATTGCTTTATTCGCAAACACGCCTGTTAAAATCGAACCTAAAATTCCTGAAATTCCATGACACCCAAAGGCATCTAGCGGATCATCATATTTAAGTTTTGGCTTTATTTTTTCTACAAAAATAAAACTTACAATACTGCACAAAACTCCTATTATGATTGCTCCTAAAGTCGAAACATACGCTGCTGCAGGAGTTATTCCAACTAAACCACATAATGCTCCTGTACAAATCCCTACTAACGATGGTTTGGAATGGAATTTAAGATCCAGTATCATCCACGCTATTAAGGAAGCCCCCGTAGAAACCGTAGTTGTTAAGAAAGCTTGAATGGCCACTTTATCTATTCCTAAAGCTGAACCAACATTAAAACCATACCACCCTATCCAAAGTATACTTGTTCCAAGTAATACCCAAGGTAAATTATAGTGTTCGCTGTTTTCAATATTATATTTAATTCTAGGTCCTAGAAATATAGATAGCACCAATGCAGTTATACCTGCATTAATATGTACAACTGTTCCACCAGCAAAATCCAGCATCCCAATTTTCCCTAATAAACCATCAGGACTCCAAACCATATGTACCATTGGATAATATACAAAAATTGACCATAATGATACAAACAAGATCAAAAAGTTAAATCTCATTCTCCCAACAACAGCTCCAACAAAAAGTGCTGGGGTAATGATCGAAAACATCATTTGAAATACTAGATATGTACCATTATCAATGCCTAAACTTTTAGAATACATCTTCGTTAATTCATATCTACTTAGGAAGAAACTATGTCCCCAACCAAATATCCCAGATACATCTTTACCAAAACAAATTACATAACCTACAGAAACAAAGAGTAGAATCGCTAAGCCACTAATAACAAAAACAGAAAACATGGTATTAACGACATTCTTTTTAGAAACCAATCCCCCATAGAAAAATGCTAAACCAGGAGTCATAAAGAATACCAATATTGTCGAAATGAGAACAAAAGCTGTGTTTGCCTGATTAATCATAAAAAGCCCTCCTATGCCTTTGATGTCAAAAATTATAACATCAGAATAAATAAAATCAACTTTATTTTTAGATATATGTAACTTTTTATAACATAAAACATTAAAATTATTCTATTCTTTTCCTTATTTTCTATTTAAGTAATTTAACTTTTAAAATTCATTTTTCCTAAGTATAATATAAAGTAATAATTACTGATTAGAAACTAGGTGAGACTATGGAAATTTCGGAAAAAGCCCCTGCCAAACTTAATCTAAGTCTTGATACCCCTTTCCGTCATCAAGATGGCGAGCCCGAATGGCGTATGGTTATGACAGCAATCGACTTATCTGATTATGTTCATATTAAAACTATTCCTAACAGCAAAGAGATAACTGTACAAACTAATACCGGCTTTTTACCTTGTGATCAACGAAATTTAGCTTACCAAGCAGCAAAGCTTCTGCAATCTAAATTGGACAAACCAGAAGGCGTGGAAATAGAGATTGATAAACACATCCCTGTTTCTGCAGGTATGGGTGGTGGATCTGCCGATGCGGCTGCAGTTTTAAGAGGTTTAAATAAAATTTGGAATTTAAATATGTCACGTGAGGAGTTAGCAAAATTAGCTCTTACAATCGACTCTGATGTTCCATTTTGTGTATATAGCGAACCTGCCTTAGTAACTGGACGTGGTGAAAAAATCACTCCAATAGGTCCACTTCCACCAATGTGGTTAGTCATTGCTAAACCTCAAGCTAGTGTTTCAACTCCTACAATATTGCGACAAATTCATGAACAACACTTAAATCATCAAGAAGTTCAAAATGTTGTGTCCGCAATTAAGCAACAAAATTTTGATAAAATGTGTCGCCATATGGGGAATGCATTGGAACCCATTACTATGAAAAAATGCCCTGACATTATTAAAATCAAAGATAAAATGTTACAATTTGGAGCTGATGCTGCTCAGATGAGTGGCTCTGGCCCAACTGTCTTTGGCATTTCTCAAAAAAAATCTCGTGCTACTCACATTTATAATAGTTTACGTGGTTTTTGTAAGGAAGTTTATCTTGTTAGAGCATTAGACTCGTTAACGACAAAATAAATAGGTTTGGCATCTTCGCCAAACCTATTTATTTGCTATTATTTCAAGTCATCATCCATATGTTCATAGATCATTTTATAAACAATTTCTGCATCTTCTTCATTTTTACTGAATACAACTACTGTATCATTTCCCGCCAAGGTTCCTGCAATCTCAGCTAACTCTAGGTCATCTAACTTTGCAGCTAAAATATTTGCGTAACTTGAGTTTACAGTTGTTCTAATTAAATTAATAAAGTTTATTCGTTGGATTCCTAATACATTATCATTAATTTCTTGAAATAGACGTTCGTAATTTTTTTCTCCCTCTACCTTCATTTGCTTATAATATGTATTTCCATTTTGGTCACTTACTTTTACAATATTCAAAATTCTCATATCTCTTGAAATTGTAGCTTGTGTAACCTCAACTCCTTCAGCACGCAATAATTGTTGCAATTGCTCTTGAGTTGTTATCTTATTATCAGCAAAAAGTTGCTCCATTAATTCTCTTCTAGCTATTCTATTCACTTTGACACCACTTTCCTTCCTGCAAATTAAGTGTTAGTAATTATTAGTCAAATTTTCTCAAATATTCTGATAACTTCTCTAAACCTTGTTGTAGAATCTTAGGATTACAACAGTATCCTAATCTTGCATGTTGTGGTCTATCAAATGCAGTTCCCGGAACTAACAAAACACCTTTTTCTCTCAACAAATCTTCACAAAATGAATAATCATCTTGGGGAATATCTAGCTTTATAAATGATGTAGAAACTGAATGTGGTGTGCACCAACTTACTCGAGGCTCTGTTTTTAACCAATTTTCTACTATTTCTAAGTTATTCTTGACGATTTCTTCATTCCTTTGCAGAATTTTATCCCTATTTCTCAGTGCATGGACTGCCAAAACATCATTTAATACACCACCACAAATAACTGTGTAATCACGGAACTTTCTAAATATATCCGCTACTTCTTTATTTGATGCTGTCCAACCTATTCTTAATCCAGGTAAAGAAAATGTCTTTGATAAAGAGTTTGTAGCAATCCCCTTATCATACATATCAACTATCGAAGTAAATTTTCTATCTTTGTCTAAAGGCATGTATACTTCATCAACTAATATATACGCATCTACTTCTTTAGCAATTTTTACAACTTCTTCCATAAAATCAGTATCAAACACTGTTCCAGTCGGATTATTGGCATTGTTTAAGCAGATTAATTTAGTTTTAGGAGTTACCAATTCCTTTAATTCATCTATTTTAAAACTCCAGTCTTGTTTCTCATCCAAGTTCAACAATTTTACCTTAGCTCCTAAAGAACGAGGAATATCATATAATTGTTGATATGAAGGAATCATCGAAATCACTTCATCCCCAGCCTCAACCAAAGCATAGATTGCTAACATGTTAGCACCAGTTGCACCATTAGTCTGCAAAATATTATCGGCGGGCATATTTTGATATAGTTCTGCTACTAATTCTTTAAATTCAGGTGATCCTTCAATCCAACCATAATTTAATTTATCAGTACTATGTTGAGCAAAAAAATCCTCCACCTTTGTACCATCTAAACCAATTAATTCTTCTAATGTTAAAGAATCAATTGAACTTTGAGATATATCATATTTAGCACTTTTTTCCCACTTATTTAACCAGGCTTCTACACCAAATTCAGGAAGGTTCATCTTACATCCCCCTTATTTTTCTTTTTCCCACAATATTTGTTCTATTTCCTTTAAAACTTTCTCATCGCTATGCAAACCTGAATGACTTGTATCTTCAAAAGTCATCTGGCTATAATAGGCCCATTTAGGATTTACTATTTTCTGAAGAAATTCTGATTGTACATGTGGTACCGAACCATCAGTATTCTCATTTTTTATCTCACCTAGGAAATTATAGAACTTTATTTTCGCTCTAAGTCTCAAATACTTAGTTTGCGCTACTAATTTTTGATAATTTCCATCAGTTGAGTGAATTTTCTTAGCTTTTTTATAACTAATATCATCAAAGCTCTCCTCTACTGGAACACCTAATAATATTACTCGAGAAAACTTTATCTCTTTTTGAAGTTTACTAGATCCAGCTAAGGCATGCAACCAAGCACTACCACCCCAAGAATGGGCTATTACGTTCATTTTATTTATATGATATTTATCATGTAAAATCAGCATTACATTAGTTAACCATTTTGTTTGTGGTCGGTAACTAGCAGTATAATTCCAATCAAACAAAACTTGTATCATCGCATTTTTCTTATTTTTTACAGTTCCATGTACTTTTACTTTTCCTGTTGGGCTAACATGAATTGTCATTGTTTTTTGTGCAACATTTTCATCTTGATATGTATCTATCATACGATTATATGTCCACTTATTTCCTGCCCAACCTGGAATCAATAAAGTTGGTGTATCACTATAATTTATATCATTGAGTAACTTATCTTCTCTCAATGGTTTGTTTTTACTAGGTAATAGACTTGTAATTTGAAATCCTACTAATACAAGTAAAATAATCAATACTATCTTTAAAATTATTTTTTTCACACCCCATCACCTGCATTTGTTCTGTAAAAAAGGCTGGGATAAAATCCCAACCCTATTATTTATCAATATTCTCTATCTCTTTTTTGGATGTCATCTTAACCAAAATTCAACTCAATGTTCTTAGTCAAAATATCGGTATAACTATAAGATACTCTTTCAACTGCATTTTCATCATGATTTAACTCGATTATAAAAACCGAAGGAAAAGTTTCACGCAAGACACCATGTCTAGTTTTTGACTTCTTACGTCCAAGTCGTGAGGTTATAGTTAGTGGTTCACCAATTTTTCCATCCAACTTAGTCTTAATGCTTGTTATTGTAATTGGCATATATCCACCTCTTTGAGAGATAGTATACCATAGTCAATTAAAATAATCAATTTTATCACATTTTAGTTTTAGACTCAAGCCATTATTCTAATTAATTTCCATTTTTACTAGAGCATCTGATAAATTTATAAAGTCAGCTACTGTTAATTTTTCAGCTCTTATAGATTGCTTAATATCTGCAACTTCCAAAGCTTGTAACATTTTTTCTTTAGTTTCAGAGTCTTTTCCATAAAGGCTTTGAAGATTATTCCATAAGCTCTTTCTTCTATGCATAAAGCTACCCTTAACTAATTTCTTAAAATGTTTTTCATCCTGTGGTTCTTTAGGTTTAACTTTCTTTTTATTCAAAACAATAATTGCAGAATCCACATTAGGTTGTGGAACAAAGACTGTCTTAGGAACAATAAATGCAATTTCTGAATCCATTTCATATTGAACCGCAACAGATAAAGAACCATATGCCTTTGTTCCTGGATTTGCAGCTAATCTTTCAGCCACTTCTTTTTGCATCATTACTACAATTGTTTCAAATTCAATTCCTGAATCCAATAAGTGCATCAAAATAGGTGTAGTAATATAATATGGCAAATTAGCGACTAATTTCAACTTATGACCAGGTTCAAAATGTTCAGCTATCAAAGCCTTCAAGTCTGCTTTTAAAATATCTTGATGGACCACTTCAACATTTTCGTATGGTGATAAAGTATCCGCCAAAACTGGCAGTAATCTATCATCAATCTCTAACGCCATAACTTTATTAGCTCTTTTGGCTAATTGTTCTGTTAAAGCTCCAATTCCTGGCCCAATTTCGATTACATTATCCTCTTCACTAACCTCTGCTGCGGCTACAATATTTTTTAAAATATTAATATCTGTTAGGAAATTCTGACCTAGACTTTTCTTAAAGGTCAATCCATATGTTTTCATAATTGCTCTTGTTCGTGTTGGATTAGCAATTTCAGGTAATTCGTTTGCCATTATTTCACCTCTTAATAGTTATCTTCATTCTTTATATATTCTAGTGCTTTTTTAAACTCATCTGGTGTTATTTGGAATAATTTCAAGCGCTTATACAATTGTTTCCCATTTGTATAGCCTATTCTTAAATATTCACCTAATCTTCTGCGATATTCTTTAGCTTGTGGTCCAGATGTTAATCCCGCTACTGCTAAATCTTCCCTTGAGATTAGTGGCTCTCCATCAGGTACTTCTGTATATAGATGGGCAAGTGCCTCTCTTATTGCTTCAGGACTAGCATGTTCTACACCTAAACTACCTTTATGACTAGGAGCTGCATCATGCTTTGTCAAAAATGCATGTTTTACTCCTGGAACAGCTTCTGTAATTATCTTACGTATCTTTTCTCCAGAAAAATCAGGATCTGTAAAAACAATTACTCCACGTTTATCATATAAATCTTCAATTTGATCTAAAGTTTCGTCGCTTATTGCCGATCCTCTTGTTTCTAGAGTATCAGCATTAACTGCCATTTGAATTCGTTTTGTATCATCTTTTCCTTCAACAACAATTACTTCTTTTATCTTCATTTTGTCGTTCTCATTCATTAATCTTTAAAACTCTTTCTGTATTTTTTCTTGTTATTTCAGCTAATTCTTCACTTGAAATTCCTCTTTTTTCTGCAATAAATTCAAGTGTATATCTTGTCATCGCTGGTTCATTCATTCTATTTCTATATGGCATTGGAGTTAAGTAAGGTGCATCAGTTTCAACTAACATATGCTCCAATGGTGTCATCATCATTGATTCTTGAACGTCCTTGGCACTCTTGAAAGTTACTACCCCACTATATGACAATTCCATACCTAAGCCCAAAAATTTCTCAGCCCAAGTGGTATCACCATTGAAACTGTGCATAATTCCGCCATTTTTTTGAATATTCATATTCTTTAAAATTGCATAACAATCTTCAAATGCATCGCGATTGTGCACACTTATTGGTAAATTAAGTTCTTGGGCCAAAGCTATTTGCTTTTCAAATACTTCATGTTGTACTTTTTTAGGGGAATCATGGTAATAATCCAAACCTATTTCTCCCACAGCAACAAACTTTTCTAATTCCAAATATTTTCTTAATTCTTGTTCATACTCTGCATTATAATTTAATGCATCTTCAGGATGACACCCTACCGCACCATAAATATGAGGATATTCTTGAATAATTTCTTGTAATTTTTTTCTACTGTCATCATCATATCCAATAACCAACATTTCAGTGACATCAAGTGCCTTGGCTCTTTCTATTACGTCAGGAATATCATTATCAAATTCATGCGAATTAATATGTGTATGCGAATCAAATATTTCCACTGTAAATTCCTCTCATAATCTTCTATTTTACTTCTACAATCTTAACACACTTTTTTATTTACTAGCATTATTTTCACCAAACAAAAAAACACTAACTTGTAAATTAAATTACAAATTAGTGTTTCTTGAATCATTATCCTACTAATGAACCATTTGGAATATTTTCTGAAACTGTAATTAATTGGACTGTTTCACCAAATTCTGCTGACAACAACATTCCTTGGCTAACTTCGCCTCTCATCTTACGAGGCTTCAAGTTAGTTACAGCAATAACTTTCTTTCCAACTAGTTCTTCTGGATTTGGATACCATTGAGCAATTCCAGAAAGAATTTGTCGGTCACCTTCATCGCCTGCATCCAATCTGAATTTCAAAAGCTTATCAGCACCTTCAACTTTAGACACTTCTTTAATTTCAGCAACTTTCAATTCAACTTTATCAAACTTATCAAATTTGATTTCGTCCTTAGTCAAAACTAAAGTTGTATTTTCAGGATCCCAGTTTTCTTTAGCTTTTTCAGCCATAGCTTTACGACCCTTAGCCTTTTCATTCTTAGTCATCTTAGACTTAATATATTCCTGTTCTTCTTCTACATCTAAACGTGGGAAGATAGGAGTCCCTTTAGCTACTACTTGTGCACCTGCAGGTAGGTCAAAGTATGAAACACCTTGAATTGCCATATCATCACTATTTAAGCCTAATTGTGCAAAAATTTCCTTAGGTGTGTGAGTCATGACAGGTTGAATCAAGATTGCAACTAAACGTAATGAAGCTGCTAAGTGAGCTAACACACTATCTAATTCATCCTTCTTAGTTTCATCCTTAGCTAAAATCCAAGGTTCTGTTTCATCAATATATTTATTAGAACGAGCAACTAATTTCCAAACCTCGTCTAAAGCATTGGAGAAATGAACACTATCCATTTGTTCTTCAAAATTCTTGATAGTATTAGCAGCCACGTCTTCTAAATCTTTATCAAAAGCAGTTACTCCAGATTTCAATTCAGGAATTTGACCACCACGGTACTTGTTAATCATCGCAACTGTACGATTTAATAAGTTACCTAAGTCATTAGCCAAGTCAAAATTAATCTTACCGATAAAGTCTTCTGGTGTAAATACACCATCATTTCCAAAAGGAACGGCTCTCATTAAGTAGTAGCGCAATGCATCTAAACCATAACGTTCAACTATCATTTCTGGATAGACAACATTTCCCTTAGATTTTGACATCTTGCCGTCACGCATTAATAACCAACCATGACCAATAATATGTTTTGGTAAAGGTAAATCTAAAGCCATTAAAATGATTGGCCAGTAAATAGTGTGGAAACGAACGATTTCTTTACCTACCATGTGGACATCTGCAGGCCAGTATTTCTTAAATAGACTATCATCGTCACCAGTTTCATATCCTAAAGCAGTAATATAGTTACATAAAGCATCAATCCATACATAAACTACGTGCTCTGGATTAGAAGGGACTTTAACACCCCAATTGAAACTTGTACGAGTTAGAGCCAAGTCTTCAAGTCCTGGTTTAATGAAGTTGTTTAACATTTCATTCTTTCTAGTATCAGGAATTATAAAATCTGGATGTTCTTCATAGTATTTTACTAATCTATCAGCATATTTACTCATCTTAAAGAAGTAGCAATCTTCTTCAACAAGTTGCACTTCATGTCCAGATGGAGCCTTACCACCAATCATGTTTCCATCTTCATCACGGTAAACTTCTGCTAATTGTGATTCTGTGAAATATTCTTCATCAGATACTGAATACCATCCACGATATTTACCTAAGTAGATATCGCCTTTTGCCAATAATTTTTCAAAGATATTTTGAACAGCTTTTTCATGATAATCATCAGTTGTACGGATAAACTTATCATTTGTTATTTCTAGCTTTTTCCAAAGTTCTTTAATATCAGCAGCCATCTTATCTACGTATTCTTGTGGTTGCATTCCTAATGCTTGAGCCTTTTGCTCAATTTTCAACCCATGTTCATCTGTGCCTGTTAAAAAGAATACGTCGTAACCTTGAAGCCGTTTGTAACGTGCTAACACATCACAAGCGATTGTTGTATATGAATTTCCAATGTGCAATTTACCAGATGGATAGTAAATTGGAGTTGTAATATAAAATGTTGGTTTTTCACCCATAGACGAATCAACTCTCCTTATTAATTTATCTCAATTAGATCTAAAAATATTTGCTAGATTTAGTATAGCATATAAACCCTTGATTTTAGTTAGTTAATCTTAATTAACGCTTTAAATATTCAATCCCAATTGAATCTAAGAAATCTGTTACTTTCATATTATAATATTCAACAAATTTCTTAGCGGAATCTTTACCTGGATCAGCTAATACAAATGAATTTTGTCCATCATTTTTCCATTGACCAACGTAAGCTGACTTAAATGTTAAATTATCATCTAATGGAGAATGAACAATATTAAATAATTGGCGAACTTGCAATCTCATTTGTCTTTCACTTAAAACAACTGATAAAGTAGCGAATTCTGTCATATTCATCGGTACCATTCCCAACTTACTCAATTCATCATCAAAAGCTTTAAATAACTTAACAACTGTTCTTCGAATTGCAAAAGCAGAATCCAAACTTCTTTCAATTAAAATTTCGTATAATCTTTGCGCAGCTTCGAATGAAATTGGATAAAGTTCCATTAATTTATCCTTAACAGAGTCTTGCTCATCTTTAAAGAATAATAAGGTATCAAGTAAGGTTAAAATTCTTAAAACCATCCACTGATCATGTTCTCCTTGTTCTGTTTTTAAAACTGAAAGAACACCTTTAAAATATAATTCTTTAATTTCATCTGTCATCATTCCAAGTTCTGCTTGTTCACGATATACATAGTCATGCATTACAATATCGTACAATTCCAATCCTGTTGCCATGAACTTAGTATCTAAGTCTTTCTTTTTAGTTGTTAAATTAAATGAAATTTGTGGTGCTCCATTAAACATGTGTAAAAAGTGAAGTAATTCATGGGCTACAGTATAGTCAGGACGTGTCATATCATATATATCAATCATCAACTGTCCACCACGTAAATATTGTTGAGCCTGGTCATGGCGAACATATCCTAATTTAGAATCTTTTTTTACATTAATTCCTACACCTTCAGGAAAAATTGCCTCAACTTTCTTCATTAAACTTTTAGTAGCTTTGCTGAAGTTAATTTCTTTTGTCATTATTTCCCCTCATTTCTTAAATTATCCAAAATTTCTTTAGCTGTACTCATATCTCGCTTATTTAACTTTTCTAATTTAGATACAACCAACGGTATTTCTTTTTCAGTTGCCCCAATTGAACTTACCAATGATTTCAACTGTAGACGCATATGTCCCTTTTGAATTCCTTCTGTTACCAGAGCATATAATGCAGCCAAATTTTGACCTAACCCTACTGATGCAACAACTTTTTCTAATTCAATTGCATTCTCTATTTCTAATAATTTATGGTTGACCTTTACTAAAGGAACGATCCCTATTGATCCCCCAACAGATCCAAGTGGTAGTGGTAAAGTAATTTCACCATGCAATGTGCCTCCAATAACTTTCCAAGTGCTTAAGCCACGATAGCTACCATCTTTGGCAGCATATGCATGAGCTCCAGCTTCAATTGCACGCCAATCATTACCACTTGCGATAACTACTCCATCAATTCCATTCATGATCCCCTTATTATGTGTTGTAGCACGATACGGATCGATTTGTGCAATATAGCTTGCTTGAGCAATTTTCTCAGCAATCTTTTCTCCTGACATTCTATTTTTAGTCAATGAAGCAACTGGAATATCACATATAGCCGTTGCTAGACATTCAGTTGCATAATTAGATAGGATACTCATAACTACATCTTGTTCGTACTTCTCTCTAATCGTAGCTGCAATTGCTTCAAGCATTGTATTTAACATGTTAGCTCCCATAGCTTCTTGAACATCTACTGCTAAATCTATCGAGATAATACTCTTATCTAATTTACGTACTCTTATCCATTTTGCTCCTCCGCCACGTCTAACAATAGATGGATGAGCTTGGTTGGCAATTTCTAACAATTCATCTTCGTTTTTTAAGATATCATCTTCGAATTTATCAACATCTTCAATTTTTTCAACAATGACTTGTCCTAGCATCAATCTTTGCTTTACAGATGCTTTAAATCCTCCCGACTTTTTTACAATACCTGCCCCATGGCTACTTGCTGCTATCACGGAAGGTTCTTCAGTTACCATAGGAATCAAATATTCTTTACCATTAATCACATAATTTAAAGCCAATCCTTCTGGCAATAAATACTGTGTTATAAAATTCTCAATTTGAGTCTCTCCTAGACTAACATCTATCGCTTGTGACTTTAATCTATCAATATCTTCCTGTGACAAAATTTCTTGTTTTTTAAGTATCTCAAGCCGTTCAGACCAACTTTTTTTATAATATTTTTTAAAACCTTCCATCTTTTTCGCACCTTTCTAAACATTAGACATTATCTATTATATAATAGATAAATAAAATATTCGATTAAGGGGTATAAATTTGAAAAAAGTTATTATTTCTATATTATCAGGGATCATTCTCTCTCTGATTATGTTAATTTCAGCACCTACACATATTTCTGCTGATACTTTAAAAGTCGGTATTTTAGCTGATAATAAACCTTATAGCTATCTGACTAATAAAAAAGTAACTGGTTTTGAAGTAGAGCTAAGTAAAAAAATCGCTCAAGAAATGGATACTAATATCAAATTCGTTAAGGTTTCAGATCGCAAAAAATTACAAAAACTAGTTAGTGAGCATCAAATTGATCTTGCTTTAGGACAATTTGATAAGACTACACTTTCGTCTAAATTGATCACAACTAACACCTATTTATATCCACAAAATGTCTTGTTTACTGGCACACATCGCCATATTTCATCTGTTGAAGATTTACAAAATAAAAAAGTAGGTATTCTAGCTAATGGTAACCAACATCAACTTTTAACAAACCTACAAATGAAACCTAAAGTCTATAACAGTATATCTTCATTAATGAAGGCATTGGAAAATAAAAAAATAAAAGCTGGTATCCTCACAGATTATGAATATACAGCTTATCTTAATAAACATCCTGAATTAACTTCTGCTTATTTACAAGCACTTAATTCTACCAAAAAATCTGATTTACCTAAGTTGACTTTAACACGTATAAAAGATCCTCAAATCACCTCGCAACAATTAGTGGGAATTACTGATAAGAGGAATACTAAACTAAACCAAACTTTAGATAAGTTAAAAGATGGTAATGACATTATAGACTTATCACAAAAATACTTTTCACAGGATTTAACCAAACCATAATAAAACCTCTTGATAGTTTAAAATGGCTATCAAGAGGTTTTATCATTCATCTATACCATTCAGTTATATTATGTTACAATGTTTTTAATTGTAAAGAAGGTGATGCCTATGATAACAACACAAGATTTAATGAAAAAATACAATATTTCTAGACAAACCGTCAATAATTGGATTAAACAAGAAAAAATTCCTAGTCCTCTTAACAAAAAAGGACATCAAAATGCTTGGAATTATGAACAACTTGAACTGTTAGATTCAAATTTTAATAATGAAACAACTAAATCACTATTAAAAATAAACAATCGTCGCTATTTAGGAAGCAAACAGAGGATGTTACCTTTTATTGAAAAAGTTGTAGATGATAATACTTGTGACATCCGTACTGTAGCTGATATTTTTGGTGGGACTGGTGTGGTTGCAAACTTATTTAAAGAAAAAGGGAAAAATATTATTGTTAATGATATTCTTACTAGTAACTATGTCTCTTATCAAACATGGTTCAGTTCCTCTAAAATAGATGAAAATAAGATTAGGAATAAATTATTTGAGCTAAATCATCTTTCTGGTGTATCTGGATATGTTACAAAGAACTTTGGAAATAGATATTTTTCTGTAGATAATGCCAAAAAAATAGACGCTATTCGTGAACAAATTGAACAATATTCAGACATAAATTTTAGGGAAAAATCTATTCTACTAACCTCCCTACTTTATGCTATGGATAAGGTCGCTAATACTGTAGGACATTTTGATGCATTTAGAAAAAAAATGGATAATTTAACTCCAATATATTTAAAATTACCTGAGCTAACTGATAATAAGGATAATAAAATTTATAATACAGACGCAAATGAATTAGTAAAAAAAATAAAAGCGGATTTAGTTTATATTGATACTCCTTATAATTCTCGTGGATATGAAAATGCTTATCATGTTTTGGAAAACGTTATCGAGTGGAAAAAACCTGCTGTCGAAGGAATTGCAAAGAAAGCAATTAATCGTAAGGAAAAGTCTTCTGAATATACTAAGGCTAGAGCTCCGCAAGCATTTGCTGATTTAATTTCACATATTAATGCCAAGTATATTTTAGTGTCTTACAATAATATGGCTAAAAAGGGCAATTCTCGTTCAAACGCCAAAATCTCTAATGAAGAAATAATACAAATTTTACAAACACGTGGAAAAGTACAAGTTTTTGATACTGATTTTTCTGCATTTACTACTGGAAAAACAAATATTAAAGATCATAAGGAATTGTTGTATTTATGTACTGTTAATACACGTCAACCTAAAATAGTTAAATCTGCCTTAAATTATACAGGTAGTAAACATAAGCTTCTTCCGCAATTATTGCCTTTATTTCCAAGTAAATGCAATACTTTTATTGATCTTTTTTGTGGTGGTGCTAGTGTTACTGTAAATTTAGCCAATTTAAATATTGCTAAATCATACATTGCTAACGATATAGAATCACATGTTATTGAATTTTTTAATTATCTTTCTAAATCAGATCCACAAAGCTTTATACAAGAGTTAGATAATAAGATTTCATATTATGGATTGTCCAACACTTACAAATATGGGTATAATCATTATAATTGCGACAGTTCGCAGGGATTAAGTAAATATAATCAAGACAAATTTCTAACTTTACGTAAGGATTATAATAACTCGCCTTCGCCATTATTATTTTATTTATTAATTGTTTTTGGTTTTAACAATCAAATACGTTTCAACAAAAGAAACCACTATAACCTTCCAGTTGGAAAAAGAGATTTTAATAAAAACATGCGTAATAAACTAACTACATTTTCAAATATTATAAGAGAGAATAATATTACTTTTTCTAATCATGATTTTAGAGATATATCTTTTAAAGCTGGTGATTTTATTTATGCAGATCCCCCTTATCTTATCAGCAATGCTACCTATAATGAGAACAACGGTTGGACTAAAGATGATGAGTTATCTCTGTACGCTTTCCTAGATTTAGTCGATAAAAAGAAGGCTAAATTTGCTTTATCTAATGTCTTAGTTCACAAAGGCAAGGAAAATGATTTACTAAAAAAATGGGCTAAAAAATATCATCTGCATGTTCTTAATTACGATTATAATAATAGCAATTATCATTCAACTGCTAAACATAACAATACTGTTGAAGTATTAATAACAAATTATTAATAACAAATTATTAATTATATGTATATTAGGATGTGATAGCTATGCAATTAAAATCTTCTTCATTTACATTTAACTTAGGCGATACTAGTTTCCGTCGTAAAACTCTGATTGATGATTATAAAGAAATTTTACCATTTCTAAGGGAAAATAATTTAGAATTTGATACTTGGGATAATGAAGCTCAAGCTGCTTTTTATAAAAAAATTCTTTTAGGTTCGGATTTATTTGAAAGAAATAAAAAAGAAGATTTTGCAAAAAGAGGAAGGACATTGACAAATTCTCTTGTAAAACTTGGACTAACAGATAGTAAAAGGAGACTTTCAAAAGTATCTATCAATTGGCTTACTGGAACCTCACAAAAAGCTGATAAAATCGAGATCTTCCTCGGATTAGATCAGAATAATTTGATATTTCTTAGGCAGTTACTTAAACTTCGTGTTTACGAAAATAACGGCAATCATTTTGTTTATCCATTTAGAATTGGAATTACTTTGGCTATGCTATATAGGAATATTCCGCAATCTAATTTTTTGAATTTACTCCATTTGATTAGACCTAATTTTTCTCAAAAGAAAATAATTGATATAATTAATGACTACAAAAGAGTTGATAACGGTAGTTTATCATTTTCTGAATTTTTAAACATATATTTTCCTGAAAATACTAATGGTCTTTCAGCTACTGAGTTATTTTCACACCAACCATTGAATAAAGATATATTTTCAAAGTTATTTTTTAACGGTAAAACTTCGAAATACCAAGATGATTACTACAATTTTGTTGTAACTTTATTGCATTTTAAACAAACTAAAGATCTAAGAAGTTTGCAAGAGCTATTAAAATTATCAAACACTAATTCTATTAGACAGGCCTTTAATTCAGGAACAAGTATTTTTAAATCAAAATCTTCTGTAAATAAATTTCTAGAAGCTAACCAAAATAATATATTTCTTGATTCCAATGATTCTTTGATCTATAGTCAATTCATCTCATCAAAAAAGAATAATTTAATTAAAGAATATCGCGATATGACTAAAAGAACTTTTAATTTAACTGGAATATTTGATTTTAGTAATGGATTAGTGAATCTTATTTCATCTGATATTTGTAATATTATTTTTTCTAATATTTCATTAGCCGGTAATGAATCTCTTGATTATGAAAAAAATCTTAATTCCCCTTTCTATCAAGAGCACACTATAACAAAAATATTAAATCTTAAAGAAGATTATGTATTAACAAAATTACAAAAACTACTAAATACTTCTGATATTTCTAATGTAGTTGATATTGTAAATCGCCGTAAAGAAAAATTATTCAGAGAGTTTATGTATAAAAATTTTCCCAAAGAAAAAATTTTACAAATTCTCCCTCTTTTCTCTGAACGCAACGATTCAAAAATCAAAAAAATGGTTTCCGAATCAGCAACTGTACCTACTATATTTGAATATATTGTTGGTATTGCTTGGTTTTATCTTTCATCTGAAAAATTCTATATTACTAAAAGTTTGAATTTAACACTCGATGGTAACATGCTTCCTCTAACGCATGCAGCAGGCGGCGAGGGTGATATTATAATAGATTATTCTAAATCAACATTAATGTTAGAGGTAACTCTTATGAATAAGCATGCTCAAAAACGAGGAGAATGGGAACCTGTTCTCAGACATGCAACAAATTTAACAGTTGATAAAAAACCAATTGAAGTAATAACTTTATTTATAGCAGATGAATTGGATGATAATACAGTCAACATTTGGCGTGCTATATCTACAGTTCCTCTAAAGTCCTCTAACAAAGATGAATATGCACAGAATGTTAAAGTTTTTCCTTTAAACATTAAAAATCTCATTTATATGTTACAAAATGGACAAGATGAACAACTTTTATTAAAAAATATAAAATCTTCATATGATGAATATTTTAGAAATTTTGACTTAAGTTGGAGAGATGAAATAATGTTTGATTCTAAAATTAAATAACTTACATGTAATCAAATAGCGACAAATATAGCTTTACAATGCTTTTATTTGTCGCTACTTTTTTATTCTAAACCACTTAATATTTGAGTTATAATCAGATCTAGATCTCTTTTTTCATCACAAGGGACATTAGGAGCAAAAATAAATCGTTGTAAAAAGTATGCTATCATTGGCCCCGTTATTATTCTAACCAATACTATTGCATCATAATCTGGATGTTTGCTACCTACTAGTTTCCTAAATTCCGTAAATATTTCCTGATTACTTTTTATAGCTTCAACAAATCCTTCTGATACCATTTGTCTAATTTTAATTTTTGTTAGACTTTCTTGGATAAAGATTCTTAGTATCTGATGATTTTTCTTCATGAATTCAAATCGATTAATCACGATAAAAGTTATAATTTCTTTTAATGATTTATCACTTATCTCATTTATTTCACTAAAAAATTTACGTTGGAATTTTGGAAAAAGTTCAGTCGTAATTAGGTTTATGATTTCTAACAGTAACTTTTCCTTAGTTGAATAATATTTAAAAATGGTTGCTTCACTGATACCTGCATTTTTTGCAATTTGTGCTGTTGATGTTGCATCATACCCCTGCTTAGCAAACAAATTAATCGCCGATAATAAGGCTTTTTCCTGTCCATTCGTTAATTTCTTGTTACCTAAAATTTCTTCATAATCTTCTAAAATAGTCTTGTTTTCCATAACTCTCACCCATTAAACTTTTCTGTATCTTTTTAGGCCTAAAATATTCAAAATTAATAGAACTACTAAAAAGATCATCAATACTAGTATATCTTTTCCTACATCTATTAAGCCAGCTCCTTGCATTATGATTGCAGATAAGGCTTCACCAGCATAAGTTAATGGTAAAATTTTCCCAATTCTTTGTGCCCAATCAGCCATTGAATCCAATGGAATGATACCTGAAAAGAAAATCTGAGGAACAACTACTAATGGAATGAATTGCATCATTTGAAATTCTGATGAAGCAAATGTTGATAGCAAAATACCAAAGGCTAGCGCGACAAATCCCAATAAAACTGCAATAATTATTACACTAAATATTGAGCCTATTATCTCAATGTCTAATAATTTAATTCCTACAACTGTTATCAGACTTGCTTGCGCCAATGCCATTAAGCCATAACCTAGCATATATCCATAAACTATTTCGCTTCTCTTTACAGGTGTAGCTAATAATCTTTCTAGAGTACCACTTATTCGTTCTTTTAATAGCGCCATTCCTGAAATTAAAAATACAAAGAAAAACACAAAAAATCCTATTAGCATTGGGGCCATCTTATCAAAAAAATTAGTTTTACTATTTCCATAATTATAATGATTTTTTATACTTATTTTTGATTTATTCATTTTAACAGACTCTTGTTGCCCAGTTAATTCCGCTATTACTTGTCCTTGTTTAACCACCATTGATTGTAATTTGGAAACATTATCCTTCATAAGGGCACTTTCTAATACTTTCTTTGTCATCACAGTTTTAGAAACATCTAGATTGGCATAAGTTACATCATACTGCTTACTTTTATAACTGATTACTCCGTCTAAGCTATTAGCATCTAAATCTTTTTTAGCATGTTTTTCACTTTCATATTTTTTTACGGTAATCCCATCTACTTGATCCATTTTTCGATTAATTTGATTGTTAACATCTACTGTTCCTATTGTTACTTTAGTTTTTGTACTTGCAGAAAACATCAAATTTAACAAACACAAGATCAACAATGGTGCAACAAACATCAGCAATACTGTACGCTTATCTCCAATCAATTCTATAACAACTTTTTTAGCAATCACTAAAGTCTTCATAGCTACTCACCCTCGACTTTCAAAAATACTTCTTCAATATTATTAACTTTATATTCATCTTCTAATTTCTTAGGTTTATCAAAGGCTATGATTTTCCCCTCAAAAAGAAGTGCTACCCTATCTGTCAGCTCAGCTTCAGACATAACATGTGTTGTTACGAGAATACTTCTTCCTTCATCTCTTAATTTAGCTAATTCTCTCCATATTTTAAGTCTCAGAGCAGGATCAATTCCAACTGTTGGTTCATCTAAAATAATTATTTTAGGTTTTGCTAGTAAAGCTATTGCTAGTGACAATCTTCGTTTCATCCCACCAGAATATCCTGAAACCTTCTTATCCAAATAATTCGTTAAATCAACAACTTCAGCAACATATTCTATTTCTTTTTGCAATTCTTTCTTTGTAACGTCTTTCATATAACCAAAAAAACTTAAATTCTCCCTAGCTGTCATTGATTCATAAAGCGCATCTGATTGAGCCATATAACCAATATCTGCTAATAATTTTCGATTGGGCATTCTCTTTTCTAAAATTAAAGCCTCACCTTCGTCAGCTTTTTCCATACCCAATAGAATTTTGATAGTTGTTGATTTTCCTGAGCCAGACGGACCAATCAAACCTACTATTTCTCCTGAATTTACTGTTAAATTAACAGAATTTAAGACATTATCATTTCCAAATTTCTTCTTTATATTTTGTAATTGTATTCTCTGGTTATTTATTTTCATTTTTTTCGCCTCCAAAAGTAAGTATTTACTCACTAATTCACTCTGGATTATAGTGAGTGTTTACTCACTTGTCAATAAAAAAAGAACTTTAAAAGAGTAAAAACTCTTTTAAAGCTCTTCAAGTAACTATTTTTCAGCTAACAATTCAAAGATGATACCTTCACGGACTCCACTCTCAGAAAACATCACATATGGACTTTCGCATTGTAACATTAACTGCATAACAGGAGTAAGTCCACCTATTATGATGTCTGCACGGCTACTTTCATCCCCTAAATCTGTAGCTCTCTCAGTTTTGTCCATATCTAACCACTTACGATATATTCTTTGAAATTCTTCTTTATATACACGGAAGTTATGAATATTAGTAGTATCTTTTTCATCTAACTTACCTAATTTTTTACGCGCAACAGTACGATTAGCCCCACCTAAAAGCACCAATGGTAAATCTTTAGCTTCAGATAGCCAAGGTAGTTTTTTAGCAAATAATTCTCGGAGAAAAACTTCAAACTCAAATAAATTTCCAGCATTTATTTTATCTTGTGTTTGAAATTTCTCAGTTAAACTAACTGCTCCATACTGAATACTGATTAAATTCAAGGCTTTTTTATTTTTCATTAAAATAACCTCAAAGCTACCCCCGCCCATATCACAGATGACAGCATCCTTAACATCTAAACAATTAGCTACTCCTACATAATCATAGTAAGCCTCAGCAGAACCAGATAAAATTTCTACTCCTACGCCTGTCAAAGACTTTATTTTCTCTAAAAATTCTTCTTTATTCTCAGCTACTCTAACTGCCGCTGTTGCAATTCCTTTAATCTTTAAATTAGGTAAATTCTCATAATGTTTCTGAAATTTTCTAACAGCATCCAGCGTTCTTTCAATTGCGTCAGCCTGCAACACTTTCTTTTCAGAATTTCCCATACCTTCCGCCATACGCGTCATTTCCTTAGCACGAAAAACTTCTCGGTACTTACCTTCATCACTAACTTCATTAATCGACAACCTTGTAGAATTAGAACCAAAGTCCAAAATTACTAAATTCTGCATCTCTGCCACCCCATATTTAAGATACACATATTGTAACACATTTTATAATAGTAATTTCATTTTAATTTAATAAATATGGCAATTCTACTTAAATATTGTCGAAGTAATTTACTCCGATTGCTCTACGTACTTCTTCTAAAGTTTTATTAGCGACTTCGTTTGCTTTTTCGCTACCTTCCTTAAGCATTGCATATACAGCTGGAATATCTTTTGCAAATTCTTCACGTCTAGCACGGATAGGTCCTAATTCAGCTTCTAAAACTTCATTCAAGTAACGCTTAATCTTAACGTCACCTAATCCACCAGCACGATATTGTTCTTTTAATTCTGCAACCTTGTCTTTGTCTTTATCAAAAATATCAAGATATGTGAAGACCATATTACCTTCTACTTTTCCTGGATCTTCTACGTGAATATGGTTAGGATCTGTGTACATTGACATTACTTTTTTACGTAATGTATCAGCATCATCAGATAAGTAAATAGCATTATTTAAAGATTTACTCATCTTTGCATTTCCATCTAAACCTGGTAAACGTCCAGATCCCTTAGGTGCAAATACACCTTGAGGTTCAACTAATACTTCGCCATAAATTGAATTGAAGGTTCTTACAATTTCACGAGTTTGTTCCAACATAGGTTCTTGATCATCACCAACTGGAACTAAATTAGCCTTAAAAGCTGTAATATCAGCAGCTTGGCTAACAGGGTAAGTGAAAAATCCAGCTGGAATTGAGCGTTCAAAATGTTTTTGTTGAATTTCAGCTTTTACAGTTGGATTACGTTCAAGACGTGAAACAGTTACTAAGTTTAAGTAATACAAATTCAATTCTGCTAATGCTGGAATTTGTGATTGCACAAAGATTGTTGATTTTTTAGGATCTAGTCCTACTGCCAAATAGTCTAATGCTACTTGTATTAATGAATTTTTTATTTTTTCAGGATCACGTGCATTGTCAGTCAAAGCTTGTTGATCAGCAATCATAATGTATGAATCATACTTTCCTGAATTTTGCATAGAAACACGTTTTTTCAATGAACCAATATAATGTCCCACATGTAATTTTCCAGTAGGTCTATCACCTGTTAAAATAATTTCTTTTGCCATAAAAATCCTCCTTAATAAAAAAAGTCCTATTCATAAATATGAATAGGACGAACAAAGCCGTGGTACCACCTAATTTGCATAAAATGCCACTTAATTAGATATCAAATTTACTTTCTTCTCCCAAGCCCCACTTCGATTTACTTGCTTATTTTCAGCTACCTAAGCTCTCTGTCATTGCTCATCTACTTTACTTGTTCAATGAAGATTACTCTTCCATTCTAATTTACTATTCAACTAAAGTAAAGGATTATTAACAGTAAAATGAAAATGCTTTATAATAGAAATATATTTACTTTTCTTAATCGAGGGAAGATATACATGAGTAAAATTAAGAAACATTTACAAGAAGAATTTGAAGATTGGGAAAGAGAACAACTGAAACAGCTACACAGTTTAAATGCTGCTTGGCGTCATTTAATTCTGAATGTTTTAGCATATCTTTCAATTTCTATCATTGAATATTTTTTAGCTGAAATTAGTAACTCTCAAACTTTACGTGCTGATGCTTTTAATAATATTTCTGGAATCGTATCTACAATGTTATTAATGATAGGAATTCATATTGCTAGAGACATTGATGACGATGACATTGCTGGAATGGCTCCCTTGCCTAAATTGAATATGTCGCAAAGAGGAAATGATCAAAGAGTTCAATTTACACGTTTCCGATATGAAACAGTCTTTACCCTTGTAACTGGAGTTGTTATGATTGGGATTGCCATCAGTGTTATCTCCACTGGTATCATTAATCTTTGGAAACCAGATAAACGTGTCATTCCTGAACCAATTGCTCTTGTTGGGGCTGGTATCGCTACTGTAATCATGTTAATTGTTTGGTATCTTAATCGCAGAGCTGGTAGAAAATTGCAAAATGCAGCTTTAAGTGCTTCTGCTCAAGATAGTTTAAGCGATGCTTTTACTAGTATTGGTACTCTAATCTCTATTTCCGGTGCTTTAATATTTAAGATCACCTGGCTTGATGGTGCTACTAGTATTTTAGTTGGTTTATTCATTTTATATTCTGGGTTTAAAATCTTTATGGATAGCAGTCTTAATTTAGTAGATTATTTTGATCCGGAAGTTGAAGAAGAATATCGAAATGTTGTTTTAAGCGTTCCAGGTGTAGCTCATCTTTCTGAACTGAAGGCGCACTATAATGGCAATATTGTTAGTTTGGATATTGTTGTTATGGTTGATGCTAAAATGTCCGTTTTAGATAGTTATCGTATTGCAGAAAATATTGAAAGAATTATGCATCATAGATTTGGGATTATGGATACTGATGTTGCTTTTATTCCTGATCCGAGTTCAATTGGTGACGATGAAATTAAGGATAAATTTTAAAAAGAGTTTAAATTGATTAATTCAATTTGAACTTTTTTTCTTTAGGTGGCAAATACTTGCTACTAATCTTATCTACATGTTAAGATAATGTGCATTATTCTTTAGTAAAAGGTGTGATTAAAATTGGATAATGAAAAAGCTCTGGAACAAAAAAGAGTAGATGATGTAATGAATGAAATTCAAAAGCAATTAGATGCTACTCAAATTGAATATGATAAAGCTCACAAGGAAACTACTTCGGTTGAAAGAAATTATGTTCAAAACGCTAGAGTCAATACATATGAAGTTGATGATCAAATGGAAACAAACGCCGAAATTCAACAACAAAAGAACTTAGTTGCAAAAACGATTGAAAACGAAACAATTTTAAAGAAACAATTATCCACTCTAAAAATTCTACAAGATTCTGCTTACTTCGGTAGAATTGATATTCATGAGAACGGAGAAGAGGATTCTGAAACTCTTTATATCGGAACATCTTCATTAGTAGATGAAGATCAAGATTTTCTCATCTATGATTGGCGTGCCCCTATTTCTTCTATTTACTACAATGGTACACTTGGCCCTGTATCCTATGAAACACCTATGGGAGAACAATTTGCTGAATTAAAAAAGAAGCGTCAATTTACTATAAAAAAAGGTGTCATTACTAATATGTTTGATACTAATGAAACAATTGGTGATGAAATTTTACAGAGTGTTTTGGGAGAACATTCTGACGAATACATGCGTAATATCGTTGCTACTATTCAGGCTGAACAAAATGATATTATCCGCGATGTTAAACACGACTTGCTTCTAGTTCAAGGAGTTGCGGGTTCTGGAAAAACTTCTGCTATCTTGCAAAGAATTGCTTTTCTTTTATATCACAGTCGTGACAAACTTAACGCTGAACAAATTGTGCTTTTCTCACCTAATCTTTTATTCAGTCACTATATTTCTGAAGTGTTGCCTAGTTTAGGTGAGAAAAACATGCGCCAAATTACTTTGGCAGAATTTCTTAATAATCGTTTTGAGGGATTACAAGTTGAAAGTCTCTTTGATAAATATGAAAAGAAGATCACTTCTTCTAAAAAAACAAATTCAATTGAAAGTATTAAGGAAGATCCACAATTTATGCATACAGTTGAAGAATATGTCCAAAATGTTAGCTCATCCCAACTAAGATTTACTGACATTATGCTAGATTCCGAGATTTTCTTTAGTCATAATGAAATTCATGATATCTATTCCCAACTTCCACAGGCTATGAAACCTAGTCAAAAATTTGCTGAAACTAAAAACTTACTTATTAAACAATTAAACAGAAAAATTAAAGAAAATGCTCAAGCTGATTGGGTTCGTAGTGAAATCGAAAACTTATCAGATGAAGAATACTATGATTTACTTGGTACTAAAAGACGTCATGCCTTTCAAGCAATTGATGATGAAGAATTTTACATTGGTAGAAAAATCGTAAAAAAACGCTTTGCCCCCGTATATGACGCTTTATATAACAATTATTTTATTGACTACTATGCTCAATATTCTGATTTTTTAGCCAATAAATTACCAGAAGCTGTTGACCTTTTTAATCAAAATTTGGAGTTTCATAAAATAGATTTAGTTGATGCTGCTCCTCTGTTATATTTACGTGATTTACTAACAGGTAGTGGACGTAATCAAGCTATTGCACATCTATTCATTGATGAGATGCAAGATTACACATTGCCACAATTAATGTATTTAAAGTATATTTTTCCTAATGCTAAACTCACTCTTTTAGGTGATAGTGAACAAGCATTGTTCAATGAGTTTAGAACACCACAAGAGTTACTAGATTACTTTAACAAACATCTCAATGTCAAAAAATCGCGTATCATCAAGTTAAATAAAAGTTATCGTTCAACACAACAAATAACCAATTTTATGAAAGCTTTATTACCAGATGGCAATGAAATTCAAGCTTTTACACGCCAAGGTAAAAAACCTGAATTAATTATCGCTTCTAAAGAAAATGGATTACATGCATTAAAACTTGAATTAAAGCAACGTGATTTAAGTTCCCCGGTTGCTTTAATAACTAAAAACCAATCTGAAAGTGACTTCTTATATCAAAAACTTCGTAAAAGTTTCGATTCTGTCACCTTACTAGAAGATAAAGACCGTTCATTGCCTAAGGGTATCGTTATTCTACCAATTTATCTTGCTAAAGGATTGGAATTTGATGATGTTATAGCTTATGATATTTCACATGATAATTATTCTGGAATAAATGATACTGGAATTTTATACACAATTTGTTCTCGTGCGATGCACAGACTAACTTTAATTTCATGTGGAAAGCCATCATCTTTAATTATGAGTATTCCATCTGATTTATACACTACTAAGTCAACCGTTACTTTATAATCTTTACTGTAACAAATTATGCTTGCCAAAAATAGTATAATATAATATACTATTTTGGTAAGTCTGATGCCACTTTAGCTCAGTAGGTAGAGCATCACCATGGTAAGGTGGGGGTCACCGGTTCAAGCCCGGTAAGTGGCTTTTATGATTAATTGAATATGATAATGTACCAGTCTTTTATTGACTGGTATTTTTTTACAAAAAAAATACAGTAGCTCACAATTGAACTACTGCACTTAACTATTTTTACATATGTTCTAGTCTATCAATTCGCTTTTCAATTGGTGGATGTGTGTCAAAAAGATGTGTCCATGAGCCATCTTTAAACGGATTAGCGATATACATCGAAGCACTACTTGGATCTGCATTTTGCATTGGTTCACTCATAGAAATTTTTCTTAAAGCATTTATCAAACCTTGAGGATTTCTAGTAAGTTCAACAGCCGATGCATCAGCTAAATATTCTCTATTTCTTGATAGTGCCATTTGAGCCATAGATGCCGCTAACGGTCCTAAGATAATTGCTAAAACTGATAATAATAGCATTATAACTTGACCAGCATTACCATTATCTCTATCATCGCGTCTACCTCCACCCCACCACATCGCGTTCATTCCCATATTTGCTAAGAATGAAATTACAGAGGCAAGGGCCAAAGCATATGTTTGTAATCTAATATCATAATTTCTAATATGAGAAACTTCATGTGCCATTACACCCTCTAGTTCCTCACGATTAAGTCTTTGTAGAATCCCGGTTGTTGCCGCCACTGCCGCATGTTCAGGATCAGGCCCGGTAGCAAAAGCATTAGGACTAGGATCGTCAATGATAAATACCCTAGGCATCGGTACTTTGCCAACCATCGCCATATCTTCTACAATATGCCATAATTCAGGAGCTTGCTGCTCGGTTATTTCCTGAGCATTATTCATACTCATTACTACATCTGTTGATTGACCTAAAATCACGAACATATAAACTATGCCGACAACAACTGCAATAATAATACCCGTTTGAGCACTTCCCATAAAGGCGTATCCAATCGCTGCCCCTATTAGTCCGGCTAAAAATACAAAGCCC
Source organism: Ligilactobacillus sp. MP3 (assembly GCF_024436335.1). NCBI lineage: Bacteria > Bacillati > Bacillota > Bacilli > Lactobacillales > Lactobacillaceae > Ligilactobacillus > Ligilactobacillus sp. MP3. Next base: position 40,876 of record NZ_JANFQI010000007.1, on the reverse strand, counting down.
GCCATTACTAGAACAGTTTTGCGTTTATTTTTTGCTATCTGTTGATATAACATTTAACTACCTCTTAAAAAGATACCTTTGGTGCTTCCTTTTCTTCAGCAGGAATTTCCAAGTAATTTACCTTTGTAAAATGATGCATCTTCGCAACTAGATTAGAAGGGAAAGTTAGTAACTTTTGATTGTATACAGCTGCACTACTATTAAATAATTGTCGTGAATAAGCAATTTTATTTTCAGTATTTGTTAACTCTTCTTGTAATTGAGTGAAGTTTTGACTAGCTTTTAAATCAGGATAATTTTCAGCTAAAGCAAAAATAGATTTTAAAGAATCTGTCAACTGATTAGATAATTCCATTTTCTTTTGTGGATCAACGTCTGCTGGCAGTGCCACCATTTGATTTCTCAATTCTACAACTTTGGACAATGTTTCTCTTTCATGTTTTGCATATCCTTTTGTAGTTTCTACAAGATTAGGAATCAAATCATTTCTTCTCTTCAATTGAACATCAATTTGACTCCACGATTCATCAGTATTTACTTTTGCACGTTGTAATCCGTTGTACATTGATATATATACAGCAACAACAATTACAATCAATGCTATTACGATTATTAAGCCCATTTAAATTCCTCCATATCATATTATTTAACTATTATTTTAACAAAAAATATATTCCCATCAAATAATTTTAACTAAGCTTAGTACTTTTTTACAAAAATATTACAATTCTATCAAATTACTTCCTGTTTCTTTGAGATAGACATTATAAGTACTATCATCAAATAAAACAAATTCCACTAAATCAAAGTCTCCAGGATTATCTTGGACATATTCTTTAACAACTTGAAATGCAATTTTAGTGGCCTCAACAACTGGATATCCATAAATTCCTGTTGAAATAGCTGGAAATGCAATTTTTCTAATATTGCATTTTTGGGCTAAATGTAGACTATTTCTATAACAAGCAGCTAAGAGTTGGGATTCATCAGTATTGCCACCTTTCCAAATAGGCCCAACGGTATGAATAACATATTCCACAGGTAAATTATATCCTGATGTAATTTTAGCTTGTCCAACTTCACAGCCATTTAGTTGGCGACATTCTTTTAATAATAATGGCCCGGCTACGCGATGAATAGCACCGTCAACACCTCCACCACCTAGTAAACTAGTATTAGCAGCATTAACGATTGCATCAACATTATCAACTTTTGTTATATCTGCTTTCAATAATCTAATCTTTGTTTTATTATCTACATGATTTAAATTTAATAAAATCTTTTCACGTAAATTTTCAATTTTTCTTTTTAACTCTTCATAATTATACTTTCCAATTAACCTATCATAATAGGCACTTGTCTGAGCCAAATTAATATAGGTTAAGGCGCCCATATCATCAGGAACAACCCCTGTGCCTTGGTGGTAACAGAGTGCCAATCTATAATAAATATCCGAACGAATATCAAGATCTTCTGGCCCTAATTGTTCTTCTGATATTTGATAATATTTAAATGCTAGTAATTTATTTTTTTCTACAAAATCACCATAAAAATATGCATCGCCTACTTTATAACTACCATTACTATTTCCATCTAATGATGCTTGGACAAAATAATAAAATGCCTTTTCACTATCTTTTACACCAGTTCTTCCATAAGCATAAATATAACCTAAATTACAGGCTGCTTGACTATTTCCAAGTTGCGCCGCATCCTCATAATATTCTTTAGCTATTTCATAATCTCCTCGACGATAAGCTTGTACTCCTAAGTTCAATAAATTAATTGATAATTCTTCATCATCTACCGATTCACGCTTTAACTTATCTTCAGCTAATTTATTTTCTAATTTTCTAAAATCTGTTAACTTACATTTACGAATAATCTTTTTTATTTTATCTAAGGGATACGGAACAGTATGTATGGTATATTTTTCTACTTTTATCACCTGTGCTATTTTTTCACGCCCATCAATACCAACCGGCACAACTACTAAATCTAAAGGCTTTATTTCTTCATCATCGGTTAGATAATAATAACTTTTCCCATTTTCTTCAAAAATAACACGACAATAAATATAATTTTCTATTGTTTCACTCACAATAATCACCCCAAACGCTCGATTATACAAAAAAAGTCAGAGAATTACTTTCTCTGACTTATGCGGCAGTATTCACATGAATAAGTTGATGCAGTTCACATCTACATCAAGCAAGTACGTTACAATCCGGTAACATCTGTACTCTGCCTTAATGAAAATAATCACTAGTCGCCGCAGCGAAACAACAAAATGTTGTCTGATTCTTCTCGACTCATCGCATCTACTTTATATTAACCTATATTAGATTAAAAATCAAATTTAAACTAACTTCTTATCCATTCGATGATGTGGCATTTCTGCATCTATAAATCCTTCACCTACAACCTCATATCCAAGTTTTTTATAAAAAGCTTGCGCTGTATCCTGAGCACCTAATGTTAAATATGGCACCTTTGCTTTTCTCGCATCTTCCTCAATACTACGAAGTAAACTTGAACTATATCCTTTTCCACGACTATCTTTTAAGGTCGCTACTCTTTGAATATGCCAAACTCCACCATCTTCTATTTTCACTCTCGCACAAGTCACAAAATTACCATCTACATATCCACAGTAATACTTTGGACCTTCTTCACCTTCAATTTCTATTTCGATAGGAACACCTTGTTCCTTAACAAAAACATCTTCTCTAATAATTAAACTATCTCGATAAACTTGTGAATCTAACTTATTAGAATTTTTTACTTCAAACATAATTTACCTCTGATTATTCTTGAATTTACTTATTATAAAAACTATAATGAATGTGTAGTTAGATATATAATATATTACACTAACTTAGCTATCGTGAAAAGAGGCGACAAGTATGGCTCAAAAGTTGAGTAAGGAAGAACGTAAAGCTATGGCTCGTAAGGCTATGGAAGCCCGTGCTAAGAATCCTAACAAGTCATCACATGGTTCTGGCTTTGCTAAGATCGACGCTGATGCTAAAAGCTTGCGCGATTAATTAATCTTATTACGATTGCAAACAAAAAAGATGAGCGGTTCGCCCATCTTTTTTATTATCTCGCAAATTGACTATTATATAGGTCTGCATAAAAACCATCTTTTTCCATTAAGGTATCATGATTTCCTGTTTCTACAATAGATCCATGATTCATTACAATAATATTATCTGCATCTCTAATTGTTGAAAGTCTATGAGCAACTACAAAACTTGTTCTCCCAGCTAACAATTTTTCCATTGCTTGCTGAATTAGAATTTCTGTACGCGTATCAACAGAACTAGTTGCTTCGTCTAAAATCAAAATTTCAGGATTAGCTAAAAATGCTCTAGCTATTGTTATCAATTGTCTTTGTCCTTGTGATATATTAGATGCTTCTTCATTTAGGATAGTTTGATATCCGTCTGGTAACTGTCTAACAAACGTATCAACATGAGCTGCCTTAGCTGCTGCAATAATTTCTTCTTCCGTAGCTTGCTCATTTCCATATTTTATATTGTCATAAATTGTACCCGTAAATAACCAAGTATCTTGTAATACCATTGAAAAATGAGATCTAATTTCTTCTCTCGACATACTTCTAGTATCTTGTCCATCAAGTTTTATACTACCACCATTAATATCGTAAAAACGTTCTAATAAGTTAATTAACGTTGTCTTCCCTGCACCTGTAGGACCAACAATTGCCACTTTTTCACCTGGACTAACATTCAAGTTAAAATCTTTCATCAATTGTTTATCAGAAGTATATCCAAAGTTCACATGATTAAAACTAATTTTATACTTACCTTGGCTATCATCATTGTTATCTTTTAGATTAGTGTCCATTTCAGCTTCATCTAAAATTTCAAAGATTCGTTCTGCAGAAGCTACTGTTGCCTGAATCGTGTTGGCTATATTAGCAATTTGTGTAATTGGTTGAGTAAATTGGTTTACATATTGCAAAAATGCTTGAACATTTCCTAATGTAACAGTTCCATTAGCGACTTGTATTCCACCTACTATTGCAACGAAAACATAGCCAATATTTTTTACCATATTCATCAATGGCATTATCAAACCAGAGATAAATTGCGCCTTCCATGAACTTTTATAATATCTTTCATTTTCAGCTTCAAATTCTTCAATTGTACTTTTTTCTTTATTAAAAGTTTTAACAACTGTGTGTCCGGCATAATTTTCTTCTACATGATTATTTAACAATCCTAAACTCTTTTGTTGTGCAACAAAATATTTTTGTGAACGGGGAGCTACCAATGAAACAACGGTTAAGCCTAGCGGAATTGTAATACAAGCAATTAAAGTTAGTTTCCAACTAATAGATAGCATCATGAAGAAGACCCCTACAAATGTTACTGTACTTGTTACAAGTTGGGCCAAATTTTGTTGCAAAGTTCCCGCTATGTTATCCATATCATTAACAGCTCTAGACATGATATCTCCATTAGAATGAGTATCGTAGTATGAAACTGGCAAATACTGCATCTTAGATTTCATTGCCTTTCTAAGTCGATAAACTACCTTCTGAGAAATATTAGCCATCATTAACTGCTGTATAAAAGATAAAGCTGCTGAAGCTAGGTATAAAACGGCTACCGTCATTAAAATTCGTTTAATGGCTACAAAATCAATTGGATATTTTCCGATACTTTGTCCACTTGCTAAGCCTTTTTTTATTCCAATATAGATTTCAGTCGTCGCTCCACCTAAGATCTTAGGAGTTATAATTTGAAAAATTACAGACCCAATCGCAAATATAAATACTAATACAAAAGCCCATTTCCAAGGCCCCATAAATCCTACTAAGCGTTTTACGGTTCCCCAAAAATCCTTTGCACCTTCCGCTTTTGGTCCTTTCATTCTACCGCCATGTCTTTGCATTAGATTGCAGCTCCTTTCATCTGTGATTCAACAATTTCTTGGTAAGTAGTATTATTAGTTAATAATTCCTTATGTGTGCCTTGTCCTACTACCTTGCCTTCATCTAAAACAACAATATGATCTGCACCAGTAACTGTTGAAATTCTTTGAGCTACAATAACTATAATTGCTTTGCTAATTCTCTCATCTTGACGTAGTGCTAAACGTAATTTAGCATCTGTTTTAAAGTCTAACGCAGAAAAAGAATCATCAAATACATAAATTGAAGCAGGTTTGATAATTGCACGTGCAATTGCTAATCTCTGCTTTTGACCACCAGAAAAATTATCCCCGCCTTGTTCAACAACAGCATCTAATCCATCTGGTAAGTCTGAAATGAAATCTTTAGCTTGAGCTATTTCTAGAGCTTTCCACATGTCTTCTTCAGTTGCTTCAGGATTTCCAATTAGTAAGTTCGAACGAATAGTTCCTTTAAAAAGTACTGCTTTTTGTTGAACGAATGCTACCTTGTCATGCAAATCATGTAAGCTATATTTTCGGACATCATTTCCATCAACCAATACTTCTCCTGAATTTACATCGTATAGTCGAGGAATAAGATTAATTAATGTAGATTTACCAGATCCCGTCCCACCAATAATAGCTAATGTTTCTCCAGCTTTTACATCTACAGATAAATTATCCAATGCTAAATCTTCTGCACCACGATATCTAAATGATACATTCTTAAATTCTAGACTTGCTTGTAGTTTATCACTGTCACGACCTATTTCTGATTCTACGTCATTAATTGAATTTTCTATCTCTAAAACAGCATTAATACGTTTAGCAGCTGCTTCCGCTCTTGGTACTAATACAAAAATCATTGATAGCATCATAAAGCTAAATAAAATCATTGAGGCATAAGTCATGAAAGCTACTAAATTGCCTACTTGCATTTCATGGTTAGCTATTAACTTAGCTCCAAACCAAATAATTCCCATATTTGTTACATTCAAAACTAAGGTCATAATAGGAAACATTAAGGAAACAATGCTGAAAACTTTAATCCCTGTTTCTGTATAATCTTTATTAGCTCTATCAAATCTTTCCTGTTCAAACTTATCTTGTCTAAAAGCTCTAATTACTCTTACACCAGTTAATCCTTCACGAAAGATTAAATTAATTCTATCGATTTGTTTTTGTAATTTTTGAAATAACGGCACTGCAAAATACATAGCACATCCAATAGCGATTAGTAATATTGGAATAGATACTAAGAATATGCTAGTTAGACGTTTTTCATTAAAATATGCCATTACACTTGCACCAATTAGCATTAAAGGAGCCATAATCATCATTCTTAACATCATTATTGTAACGTTTTGAATTTGCATAACATCATTCGTCGTCCTAGTAATTAATGATGAAGAACCAAATTTATCCATTTCATAATTTCCAAAGGATAAAACTTTTTTAAATATCTTTCCTCTTAATCTGGCACCCATTTTTTGTGCTTGAGTAGAAGCAAAATATACATTTCCTGCTGCTGCAAAAATGCCGACTAAAGTCAGGCCCAGCATTTGAAGACCTATTTGCCAAATATATCCTACATTTCCTTTAGCTACTCCGTTATTTATTAAGTTAGATGTCAAATTAGGTAAGCTTAAATCACACACCACTTGAAATCCTAAAAAGATAGTAGCAGTAATAATTGCCCACCAATCTAAATTTCGTCGCATCAACTTTACCATTTTGTTCCTCTTTTCTATTTATTATTTAGAAAAACCATACTCGATAAACTCTAATTTGTGTAAATATTCTTGCTTTTTTTCTTCAATATCTATTTTAGGAATGTCTGATTCATGCTTCATTTGCAAGAATGTATCGGTTATTACTATGATAAATGGGGTAATTAAAATTCTGATAAACATATCAAAGTCACTTCGACTTTTTATTTTTAATTTTTCTTTATCTATCATTTTATATATAACATCAAAATCTTGTTTCACATTCCAACCATGCTTACTATTATCCTTGGATTTAACTTCCTTTTGTCTAAAATCCTTCATAAAACTTGCTTGTAATAGATAGTAATAAAAATTAGAATATTCTCCTCCTAGTACTTCATGAATCTGTTTTGGAAAGACTATTTTTACAGTCGCAAAAATATCTCCATTTTGTTCATCTAATTCTTTAAAAAAGTCATCTCTAAAGTTTTGTATAATTTTTTGAGCAATATAGAGATATAGATCTCTTTTATCTTCAAAATATTGATAAAAACTTCCCCGAGGGATTTTGGCTAATTTTATAACTTCATTAATTGAAGAATCGTTATAGTTATGACTCGAGAATACCTTAATTGCCGCTTGAATTATGCGATTCTGCTTTTCTTTATCAATTCCAAAAAATGTTTCTTTTGGCATAAAATCTCTCCTATTCCTTGCGTAAAGCTTCTACTGGATCTAGCTTAGATGCTCTATTGGATGGTAAAATTCCGGCAATCATACTGATAACAACACTAATAACTATTCCAGCTATTGCATATTTAGTAGTCATGGAAACAACATTTACTTCGAAAGCCGCTTTCGTAAAGTTATTAATGAAGAAACCTAGAACATAAGTTACAACTACGCCAATTGCTCCTGATGTAATTCCAATTAAAAATGCCTCAGAAGCAAATATTCTTCTAATATCTTTTCTTCTAGCACCTAGAGCTTTAAGTACACCTATTTCTTTTGTACGTTCAACTACAGAAATATTTAAAACTACCAATATCATAATTGCTGAAACCACTAATGAAACAGCAGCGATAGCAGTTAATACCCAAGTAATAATATTCAACATTTTCGTAAACATTTCCGTCATTTGTTCTTGCATTGAACCTGTATAACCAAGATCTTTTACTTTGTCCTTAATCATCTTAGTGTTGTCTTTGTTAGCTGTATGTAGATATACTACATTTGGCAATAATTTTTCTTGGTTTGTCTTATATAGGTCTTGTAAACCTGCATAAGTAAAGAAAACTGTACTTGAACTTTGACTTTGTGATTCATATAAACCTGTTACTTTAAAGTTTTGTGTAATTGTCTTTTCACCTATCTTCAAAGTCAAAGTAACCTCTTTATCTAAAATATTCTTTCCTAGTAAATCTGCAGTAGCTCTATCTAACATTATTTCATGATTATTCTTAGGAACTTTTCCTTCCACAATGCTTGATTTAGAAATACTATCAGACATTGTTTGCAACATCATTAAACTAGCTTGCTTATTATTATATTTAACTGTATTAGTTCCTAGTGAAAATGAACTATAACCTTTTTGATATCTATCTACATGTTTTATCTTACTTAACTTTTCTATATCCTTTTTTGTAAAACCTGTATTAGTTCCTGACCCCGTTAAAGCAGCCATATTCTCTTGCTGTTGTTTAGCTATCTCTTCACGACTCATATTTTGTGGATTTTTTGTCGTTTGTTGAGTACTACTCTTCTTATGAACTTCAGTAATATTAGGGTTAGTATATGATTTCATAGTACTACTTACATAGCTTGTTACACCTTTACCTAAAGCCAGCATCAATACTACTGACATAATTCCTATACTAGATCCAAGCGCTACTAGTAAATTTCTTCCTAACTTGGCTTTCATATTTAGAAATGCTAGCTTAATCGCTTTCCACATACTCATATTCTTTACTTTAATATCTTCACGAGTACTTTCTGTGTATTCCAAGTCCAATTGATGCTCATCTGAGATTAACTCACCATTATCTATTCTCAAAACTCGACTACAATGAGAGGCTACCTTGTCAGAATGGGTTACCATTAAAACTAATTTACCTTCTTCTGCAATTCCCCTAATCATATCGAGAATGGTATCTGTCGTTTCTGCATCCAAGGCTCCTGTAGGTTCATCAGCAATAATTACATCAGGATCATTAACCAATGCACGTGCAATAGCTACACGCTGTTTTTGCCCGCCAGAAATTTGATCTGGCTTTTTATACATGTGTTTTTCTAATCCAACTTTGCGTAATAATTCTTTAGCACGTTTTTTTCTAAAATCTTCACTTACATTTGATAATGTCATCGCCATTGAAACATTATCTATTAGATTTAAATGTGAGATCAAATTAAAGTTCTGAAAAATAAATCCTATACTCTTTTTATGATAGTCAACTAATTCTTGAGTTGAAAAATTACGTAAATTCTTTCCTTCATAAATAATTTCTCCACCAAAATCAGAATCTAATCCACCAATTGCATTCATTAAAGTAGATTTACCTGACCCTGATTCACCGACGATCGCTACTAGTTCTCCAGCTTCAAAACTTGCACTAATTCCTCGCAAGGCTTCAAAGGTTCCTCCACCAGCCATCTTATATGTCTTAGTAACATTTTTTAATTCCATTACTGGCATTTTTTTCAATCCCTTCAGATTTATTGTGACAACTTGTCATATGACACATTGTCATAATATCATTTTAAAATTATAATTGCAATAAAAATAGACCTCTATATAGAGATCTATTTTCACAATTAATCTATAACTCTTTTTATATCATCTACAATTTGTTCAGGATTTAAATGATATCGATCATACAATTCTTCAACTGGAACCATATCAGTTAATTCCTTTTGAGCACCAAAGTTTAAAACTTTCATTTCAGAATCAGCATAGAAGTGATCTACCTTTTCTCCAAAGCCACCAACCATGCTTGCATCTTCAAGTGTTACAACTAATTCATGATCCTTCTTTAAATTATTTAAAGTTTCAACATCTAGTGTTGTAGCAGAAATTGGATTAATCAATGTAGCATTGATATTCAAAACTTTTTTCAACTTTCTTTGAACATCTTCACCTAATTTATAGAATGCACCCAATCCTAAAATTGCTACTTTCTCTCCCTGGTTTGCTATACGATAATTTATCTCTGTATAATCATCGTCTGCTTCTCCATGTTGTACTTCAGTAATTGGTTCACGAATAACAACCGGTTTATCAGTTTGTGTTAATGCCCAACGTAACATTGAAATTAATTCTTCTGCATTTGTTGGAGCTAAATATTCCAAGTTAGGAATGCTAGAAATCATACCTATATCAAAAATTCCTTGATGTGTATTAGAGTTTTCAGTAATGTGCCCACCTTTTACTAGCATAACAACTGGATAACCATTTAATGCCATATCATGTTCTAATTGATCGTACGCTCTTTGAAGGAATGTGCTATTATGGAAGACTACTGGTCTTGCACCATTAGCAGCTAATCCTGTTGCATATGTGATAGAATATTGTTCAGCAATATCAACGTCATCATAATTATTAGGGTATTTTTCCTTGAACGATACTAAATCAAATGCACCTGGTATTGCAGCATTAATAGCCATAATTGGTTTACCATCATCAATTTGTCTACCTAACTCATCAAGAATTAATTTATTATATGATTCTCCTGTTGCTACATTTTTAGTTGAACCATCTTCAACATTAAATGGTACATGCCAATGGAATTCACGTTTTCTTTCTATCGCTGGTTGATATCCTTCACCCTTCAAAGTGTTGATATGAACAACAATAGGATGGTCAATATCTTTTACTTCTTCTAAAACAGAAATCATTGTTTCTAAATCATTTCCATTATCAACATAACGATAATCCAAGCCCATAGCCTTAAAGAGATTATTAGAACTTTGTCCATTTGTTTCACGTAATTCAGTGAACATCTTATACATACCACCATTTACATCATCAATGGACATTTGATTATCATTGAAGATAATTATTAAGTTAGATTTAAGCTTAGCAGCATTATTTAGCCCTTCTAAAGCTAAACCTCCACTCATAGAGCCATCACCAATAACAGCCACAATATTTCCATTTTCATTCTTCATGTCTCTTGCTTTAGCCATTCCTGTAGCCAATGCAATAGATGTAGAAGTATGACCAACTTTAAAGTAATCATGTTCACTTTCATCTTGATTACTGTATCCTGTAACATCGCGATAATGATCTGGATCTAAAAATGCCTCTTTACGTCCAGTTAACATTTTATGAGGATATGATTGATGTGAAATATCCCACACTACCTTATCCTTAGGAGAGTCAAATACATAATGAAAAGCAATAGTTGTTTCAACGATACCCAAATTAGGGCCAACATGTCCACCAATAGCGGCATCTTTTTCTACAACTAATTGTCTAATTTCAGTAGCTACTTTTTTTAAATCATCAATTGTTAAATTCTTTACATCTTTAGGACTATTAATTTGATTTAAAATATAATCTGGATGTTGATTCATTTAAAATTTCACCTCTCAATAATGATAAAAATATCATACACCTTAAAGTTAACTTTAAGTCAAGGAATAAGCATTATATAAAAAAATCATTGACCTCGTCTCCGATAGTCAATAATTTGGGATTATTTAATATTTTTTACAAATGTACTTGTTATTGCTGCGATTAGAGCACATACTACTAAACCTACAAAGGCAACGCTATATGAGCCTGACAATTGAACTAACCATCCGATCAATAGAGGTCCTATAAATCCACCTAATTGACCACCGAAGTTTACAACTCCAATTGAAGATCCATAAGTCTTTTCATCTAAGATCTGAGCAACAAAACTAAAAATTCCTGTAAATGCTAGAGATTTTGTGAAATATACTAAAATTTCAAAAATGACAATCCATACTAGTGTAGTTGATTTATACATTCCAAACATAAATATTAGTGTTAGCAATGAAGAAATAAAGATCATCCAACGTTCACGTTTACGGAAAATATGAACCATTACAAAGCCACTAATAAATGCTGCAATACCACCAGCTATTACAGGCAATGGAACCAACCATGCTAAGTTCTTTAAATTAATATGTTGAGCTTGTAAGAAGTATATTGGCATCCAAGTTTCTAAACCTTTTGTAATAACATTCAATACTAAACCTATTATTACAAAAATCCATATTCTTTTATCAATTTCACGCCAATTAATTTTTTTAACAGTTGTTGTTTCCTTTTTAGATTTAATTGGTCGCTCAATTAAATAATATAGACCAACTAATATCAAACCTAGAATTCCTAAGAAATAAAATGATACTCTCCAACCATGACTAGCAATAATTGGAACAATAATTAATGGAGCAATAGCTGCACCGGCATAGTTTGATGAAATTGTAACTGATGTAGCCTGTGAACGATCACTCTTATCATACTCTTCAGAAATTTGCTTTAGAGCTGCTGATGGATAAGGACCTTCAGCCAAACCAAATAAAAATCTGATTACAACTAATGTCATTAATGATGTAGCTAAGCCTGTAAAAGCTGTTAGTAAAGACCATAGTATCAGAGATATTATAACCGTTTTTTTACTACCTAATATATCAGTGACTATACCTCCTGGAATTTGCATTAAGGTATATCCTAGAAAGAAGGCACTAGCCGTCGCACCCAATGCGGCTGGACTAATTTGAAATTCCTTTCCTATGTATGCCATAGAGATATTCATTACAGTTCTATCAGCAAATAGAAGCATGTAACCTATATATAGTAAGATCAATGAGACTATTGGTTTTATTGATTTTTTCATTAAATTCATTTCCTCTCACTTATAAAATAATTTATTGAAATTAACCAATAAACATTATAGCTCATTGCTATTAATAATAAAATGAATAATTATATTCTTATAAATCGAGTGATTAGTATTTTAAAATACTGTAATTTCAAAATACGCATCGAAACTTTCTTTTCCATTTAATTTATTAGTTGCAAATTTCTCTTTAAAATTACCATCTGTATATACAGTATCTGCTAAACTCCACCAAGGTTCAATACATACAAATTGTCCTTTAGCTGGATAAGACGACCAAATTCCTGCAAACTTAGAATTTGGAGTGAAAACTTCTACTCCGTAATTATTTTTAGTATTTCTCAAACTAAATTTTGTAGGTTCTTCGCCTAAATCATAAATAATTGCGTCCTTAGCAAATAAGTCATGACTGATTTCTAGTTTAGATTCTCCATCAATAGTATTAATATTATCCACTAATCCACCTTTTAAGGGTAAAACTTTTCGCGTTTTTTCTGGTGTAATTTCAAGATAATAATCACCATAAGCAGCCTCACCTAAAGGAACACTAAATGCCGGATGTGCTCCTAATCCAAAAAACATTTCACCATCACTAGGATTTTCTACTTCATACTTTACAACTAAAGTCTCTTCTTTTAGTTCGTAGATTAAACGAAAAATAAAATCATAAGGATATTTTTCTTGTGTTTCTGTATTGGATTTTAATTCAAAACATGCTGATTCCTTAGTAAGTTTTTTAACTTCAAAATCCATGTCCCTAGCGAATCCATGTTGTCCCATACGATATTCTTTCCCATCAACAAACATTTTTCCATCTTTTAGTGCACCTTCAATTGGAAATAGTACCGGAGACTTTCTTCCCCAATATTTACTATCGCCACTCCAAAGATAGTTCATACCATTGCTTTTATTAATTAAGCTAGCTAATTCAGCACCGTGTTCATTAATCGTAACAAATAATTTTTCATTTTCAATTTTTACAGCCATCTTTATTCCTCCTACTTTAAAATTCAAATTTATTATATCAAATTTACTTATACTTATGATTAAAATAAAAAATCTTAACTTCCATTTAAAGCTAAGATTTTTTTACTACATTATCATGTTTAACAGGTAATCTCATAATAAAACTAGTCAAATTTTTATTAGATTCTACATAAATATATCCATGATGCAATTCTATAATACTTTGAGCTATTGCCAATCCCAGTCCTGTCCCACCTGTTTCTTTAGAACGTGAACTTTCTACTCGATAAAATCGATCAAATACCTGTCGCAATGATTTTTCTGGAATAGGTTCTCCATCATTAGAAATCCTTATTTCTATTTCTTTTTCATCTACTTTTGTTAATTGCAAGTAAATATTTTTACCATCACTACCATACTTCAAGGCATTCGTGATTAAATTATTAAATACTCGAGCAAGTTTTTCTGGATCAGCTTCAATTTTCACTGGACTATCGGGTAAAATTGTATTAATTTCCATACCCTTTTTATTTGCTTCCAATTCAAAACTAGCTCCTATTTGTTCTAGCATCGCATTCAATTCTAGAGATTGTACTTGTAATGGCGCATCAGTTTGACGTACTTTCGTATATTCAAATAAGTCATCCACCAATGATTTCATCTGCTTAGATTTTAGGTATGCTGTATGCGTATATTTTAAAATATCTTCTTCAGATCGATATTGTTTATCTTCAATAAGCCCCAAATATCCAATAATAGATGTCAAGGGTGTACGTATATCGTGACTGACATTCGTTATTAATTCATCTTTAGAGCGTTCAATCTCTCTTTCATCTTCCATCGCTTTAATCGTACTATCGACAAGTGCATTGACACTTGCTACTACTCTTTGCATTTGTCCCTTTAATTGAAAAGGAATACGGTGATTAAAGTGGCCATCTGCAATATAGTGGAGCTCATTAATAATATGTCTCAATTGCATTTGATGATATCGTCGAACTAATCTCCAATAAACTACGATAACATCAACTACCGCCATAAGTATAATGAATATCCAACCCCAACTCCATAATTGAATATGTGCATACTTAAAATCTAAGGAAGTTTTGATTAGGAATATTCCTGAAGCTAAATCAGGATTAGATACTAACAATTGATTCAAAATCACATAAAGCGACATATTTAACAGAATTAACAATATAATTGTTAAAATACCTTCGCCTAATAGCTCACTCTTTTCTCGACCAGTTATGTGAAATTTCACAGTTCTTTTCCCCTTTAGCTTACTAAATTAGTGTGACTCTATCTTATATCCAACACCCCAAACAGTTTGGATAACTTGTTCTCCATTAGTTGCATCTTCAATTTTATCACGCAAATGACTAACATGAACCATTACGGTCTTAGCTGATACAACAGATTCTTGTTGCCAAACTCTTTCAAAGATTTCATCAGCTGAGAAAACTCGATTAGGATGACTAGCAAGTAAATGTAAAATTCCAAATTCTAGTGCAGTTAATTTAATTTCCTTGCCTTCTAATGTCTTTACCTCATGAGAATCTTTCTTTATAATGAGTGGCCCAATTTCGATTTGATCTGGTTCATTATTTTTAACATTATGTTCAGCTCTACGCAATAATGATTTTACACGTGCCATAACTTCCAAAGGATTAAATGGCTTTGTAACATAATCATCCGCACCTTGTACTAAACCTTGAATTTTATCCAAGTCATCCGTTTTAGCAGATAAAATTAATACTGGAATTTGTGATTCTTTTCTTACCTCACGAATTACTTCCATCCCATCCATTTGTGGCATCATCACATCTAAGATCATCAATGCAATGTCAGGATTCATGTTCAACTTAGACAAAGCTTCTTTACCATTATATGCTTTTTCTACTTCATATCCTTCATTTTCAACATATATACTTAATAATTCAACAATATCTTTATCATCATCAACAATTAAAATTTTCATTTTCTATCTCCTTAGGTACACTACTTAGATTATAGTGTACGATTTATAATACTATTGTATCAAAGTTAAGCGCTATCGCAACTGAAGTTTTCTATAAATATTCTTGATATTTTTTTGAAGTATGTCTTAAATAATTATTAAAGTAACAACCTAATTATTTATTTAATATCAAGTTCATTAAATCGTCATCTTTCCGCTTAAATAGTACAATAGCTCGCTGCAATCTCCTCAATGCATCTTCAATTAAATCCGTTGAAGTTGCTATATTCATGCGTAAGAATTGTTTACCATTTCCATCAAATTTATCTCCAGCAGTTAAAATTAAACCTGTCTTTTTACGAATAAATTCCGTTAATTCTTGTGCATCAACATTTAATGATGATATATCCAACCAAAGAAAGTATGATGCTTCATTTAAACTTGGTTTTACATCTGGAACATTATGCTCTAAAAAACGTTCAATGAAATTTCGATTTTCTCTTAGATAATCTTTCAATTCTTCAAGCCAATCTTTTCCTTCTGTATATGCTGCAATTGTTGCCGGAACTGCTAAACTATTAGCTTCATTAAAATGGAAACTTTTTATTGCGTTATCTACTTGCTCTTTCAACTCTTTATTTGGCGTTATTATTGTTGCAGTTTGAATTCCAGCAATATTAAATGCTTTACTTGGTGAAACTGCTATAATCGTATTCTTTAATAACTTTTCGTCTAAACTAAATAATGGAGTATATTTCTTATCAAATGTTATTTCTCCATGAATCTCATCACTAAAAATTTTAAAATCATACTTTAAACTTAGTTTTAGTATCTTTTCCAAATCTTTCTGAGACCATATTTTTCCAACTGGACTATGCGGATTACAAAGAACAAAGAGATTAGTCTTTTTTAATTTATCTTCTAAATCTAGCCAATTAATGTCATAATTGCGCTTTTCTTTATCGTAAATAAGTTCACTTACTAATACTTTTTGTTTTCCTTCTCCAACTTTCTTAAATTTATCAAATCCTGGAGTTAAAACTGTCATTACACTATCTTCATTCATTAAATTAGTAATAATAGCTGATAAAGTAGCTACTACTCCTTGAGAAAAAGACATCCAGGAAATATCAAGGGTACAATTATGCATTTCTTTATACCATTTAGCTACACTTACATAATATTCGTACGGAATATATTCGTATCCAAAATTCTTATTTTCTATTCTTTTGTGTAATTCAGTAATTATTTCAGGTGCTACTTCAAAATCCATATCACCAAGTGTCATTGGTAATTCACTATCATTAACATGCCACTTAAGTGAATTTTGAAACTTTGCCACCTTATCAAAATTGTACATTCTACTACCTCTCAACTTTACTCTATTATTTCATTAAAAACTTTTCCTATACTATCATGGATTAATAAATCTGCATATCTATCATAAGGTGTCTTACTTTTATTTATTAAAATTAGTTTATTCCCATCATAATAATTAACAAAACTTGCAGCTGGATAAACATTTAGGGAAGTTCCACCTACAATTAACATATCAGCTTTTTTTATTGCTTTAATACTATTATTGATAATTTCTTCATCTAATCCTTCTTCATATAAAACAACATCTGGTTTGATTATCCCACCACACTCTTTACATTGTGGTACACCCTTACTTTCTGTAATTGTACTTAATGGGTAAAATTTGCCACATTTCATGCAATAATTTCTATGAATTGATCCATGCAATTCGTAAACAGTCTTACTTCCTGCTAATTGATGTAGTCCATCTATATTTTGAGTAACAATGGCTTTTAACTTACCTTGTTTCTCTAATTTAGCTAATCCTAAATGTGCTAAATTAGGCTTAGCACTTTCATATATCATAGTAGAACGATAAAAATCATAAAATTTTTCTGGATTTTTCATAAAAAATGAATGCGATAAAATTTGCTCTGGAGGATAACCAAAATTCTTTACTGTATTATAAATCCCTTGTTCACTTCTAAAATCTGGAATTCCACTTTCAGTAGATACTCCTGCTCCACCAAAAAAGACAATATTACTACTCTCTGAAACTAATTTTTTTAATTTAAGTATATTTTCATCCATGAAAATCCCTCCATTCTATAATATATCTACATCTTATTTTACCCTATATGTAAAAAAAAAGAACCCAGACTTCGTCTGAGTTCTTTATCTTAATTTACTAAGAATTATTCAGCGTTACCGCCATTTTTCTTAATAATTTCATCTTGGATGCTCTTTGGAACTGGTTCGTAGTGATCCATTGTCATTGTAAATGTACCACGACCTTGTGTTGCGGAACGTAATACAGTTGCGTAACCGAACATTTCAGCCAATGGAACAAATGCGTTAACAACTTGTGCGTTACCACGTGCTTCCATACCTTCAACACGTCCACGACGAGCCGTAACATGCCCCATAACATCACCCAAGTTATCTTCTGGTGCAATTATTTCAACCTTCATAATTGGTTCAAGAATTACAGCACCACCCTTAGGAGCAGCATTACGTAATGCTAAGGATGCAGCAACCTTAAATGCAGCTTCACTGGAGTCAACATCGTGGTAACTACCATCATATAACTTAGCCTTAACGTCGATTAATGGGTAACCAGCTAATACACCGTTTTGCATAGCTTCCTTCAAACCTTGTTCTACTGAAGGGATGTATTCACGAGGAACTACACCACCAACGATAGCATCTTCGAATTCGAAACCTTTACCTTCTTCGTTTGGTGTAAATTCAATCCAAACGTCACCGTATTGACCTTTACCACCAGATTGACGAACAAACTTACCTTGTGCAGATACTTGTTTTGTAAATGTTTCACGGTAAGCAACTTGAGGTTCACCAACAGTAGCTTCAACGTTAAATTCACGCTTCATACGATCAACGATGATATCCAAGTGCAATTCACCCATTCCGGCGATCAATGTTTCACCTGTTTCAGGGTTTGTTTCAGCCTTGAATGTAGGATCTTCTTCAGCAAGTTTTTGTAAAGCAACGTCCATCTTATCTTGGTCTGCTTTTGATTTAGGTTCAACAGAAACTTGGATAACTGGATCTGGGAATTCCATAGATTCAAGAATCAATGGTGTCTTAGGATCTGTTAAGGAGTCACCTGTTGTTGTGTTCTTCAAACCAATAGCAGCAGCGATATCACCAGAGAATACTTCTGGAATTTCTTTACGGTGGTTAGAGTGCATTTGTAGTAAACGACCTACACGTTCACGTTTACCCTTTGTAGCGTTCAATACGTATGAACCAGCTTCAAGAGTACCACGGTAAACACGGAAGAATGTTAAACGACCTACGAATGGGTCTGTAGCAATCTTAAATGCTAAACCTGCGAATGGAGCAGAGTCGTCAGCTTTCAATTCAACTTCTTCACCTGTTTCAGGATCTGTTGCCTTGTATGGCTTAACATCTAATGGAGATGGTAAGTAATCATTAACACCATCTAACATCATTTGAACACCTTTGTTCTTGAAAGCAGAACCTGCAAATACAGGGAATACATCTAAGTTCAATGTAGCTTGACGAATTGCAGCACGAATTTCATCGTTGCTGATTTCTTCACCTTCAAGATACTTGTCCATGATATCTTCATTAACGTCAGCTAAAGCTTCGATCATTTCATCACGACGAGCTTGTGCATCTTCTTTGTATTCATCTGGAACATCAACTGTATCCCATTTTGAACCTAATTCGTCTTCATCATACAAATCAGCCTTCATTTCGATTAAGTCGATAACACCTTCAAAGCTATCTTCTGCACCGATAGGCATTTGTACAGGCAATGGATTTGCTTGTAAACGATCTTTAATTGTGCTTACAGAGTAATCAAAGTTAGCACCAATCTTATCCATCTTGTTAACAAAAACAATACGAGGAACACCGTATGTTGTAGCTTGACGCCAAACGTTTTCTGTTTGTGGTTCTACACCAGATTGAGCATCTAAAACAACTACCGCACCATCAAGAACACGTAATGAACGTTCTACTTCAACTGTAAAGTCAACGTGTCCCGGGGTATCGATAATGTTAATACGGTTTTCTTTCCATTGAGCTGTTGTAGCAGCAGATGTGATTGTAATACCACGTTCTTGTTCTTGTTCCATCCAGTCCATTTGGGAAGCACCATCGTGTGTTTCACCAATTTTGTGAATCTTACCTGTGTAGTACAAGATACGTTCAGTTGTTGTTGTCTTACCAGCGTCGATATGAGCAACAATACCGATATTACGTGTTTTTTCCAATGGGAATTCACGTTTGTTTGCCATTGAGAATTTCTCTCCTTCCAAAATTAAAAATTATAACTAATCGAATTAATAAGTAAACCTTCAAAAAAATGACTATTATAGGCTTTACTAAACAAACCATATAACAGCCATTTGTGAAAATTACCAGCGATAATGTGCGAATGCACGGTTAGCGTCAGCCATCTTATGTGTATCTTCACGTTTCTTAACAGCTGCACCTGTATTGTTTGCTGCGTCCATGATTTCTTTAGCTAAACGTTCGGACATTGTATGTTCACCACGAAGACGTGAGTATTGAACTAACCAACGTAAACCTAAAGTTGTACGACGATCTGGACGAACTTCAATAGGAACTTGGTAGTTAGAACCACCAACACGACGTGCCTTAACTTCAAGTACAGGCATGATGTTCTTCATTGCTTCTTCAAAAACATCCAATGGTTCATTTCCTGTTTGTTCCTTAATAATATCAAATGCTTGGTATAAAATCTTTGATGCAGTCCCACGCTTACCATCTAACATTAAACGGTTGATTAAGCGAGTAACCAATTTTGAGTTATAAATTGGATCTGGGAGCACTTCGCGTTTTGCAACGGCACCTTTTCTTGGCATTTAAAATAACCTCCTCAAATACTAGTTACTAAAATTATTTCTTAGGCTTCTTAGCACCGTACTTAGAACGGCTTTGCATACGGCCTTCAACACCTGCTGTATCTAAAGCACCACGAACGATATGGTAACGAACACCAGGTAAGTCTTTTACACGACCACCACGAATAAGAACAACACTATGTTCTTGTAAGTTGTGTCCGATACCTGGAATATAAGCTGTAACTTCAATTAAGTTAGATAAGCGAACACGAGCATACTTACGTAAAGCTGAGTTAGGCTTCTTAGGTGTCATTGTACCAACACGAGTTGCAACACCACGTTTTTGTGGAGCTGAGTTGTTTGTTTGTACTTTCTTATAACTATTGTACCCAAAGTTTAAAGCTGGGGAATTAGATTTTGAACCTTTAGATTTACGACCTTTACGAATTAATTGGTTAATTGTAGGCATCTCTAAAGCTTCCTCCTTCCTTATTTTAAGAATATTAATTAAGTACACACATCCAGGAGTTTCTTTTTTGAGTTTAAAAAAATAACGCCTCAATGTACGTCAGAATAAATGTGCTAACCTGCTCACAGCCAGCACGATCTTGAGATAACTCAAGAGAACTGTTCACATAAAGCACCTTTAATAGAATATCACGCTTAATACACTGATGTCAATTTAATTTTTATATTTTTTGTGCTAATTTTATTTATTTTCAGCGTAATTTATAATTAAGAGGTGAAATTATTATGATTTACATATTTTTTCTATTATTTATATTAGGAACTTGCTTAGGTTCATTTATTTCGTGCATTGCTTACCGATATAAATTAGGAATAAGCATTATATATCCTAGGTCTTTCTGCGATAACTGCTCACAAACTTTGCAGCATTGGCAATTGATACCTATTATTGGTTTTATACTTCAAAAAGGAAAATGTCATTTCTGTAAGCAAAAAATTCCTTTAAGTAGTACTGTTATTGAATTAGCTATTGGTGTCATATTTATTTTTAATACGATCATAATAGCGAATACTAATTTAATTTTTACATCATTACTAGTAGTCTGGCTTACTTTAATCTCTTTAGAAGATTATTACACATTGAGCGTTGATTCAATTACTCTTGAATATGGAGGATTAATATTGCTCATTTTTAGATTTCATACCGTAATTACTAATCTAAAAGCTAATTTTCTCATAATCATTCTTTTCACAATCATTTTAATCAGTTGTAATCTTCTAAATAAATTTGGTACTGCAGATACTATCTTGATTGTTTTTAGTTTTTTATTACTAGGATTTTACAATACTCTAGTAGTAATTCTTTTATCATGTATTTTAGGAATTATTTCATATTTAATCAAAAGAGATTTTTCTGCTTCTCACCCCTTTATTCCATATTTAAGTTTGAGTATTTTAATTATTTTTTATGCAACAAATATATTTAAAATTCCAATAATATAAAAAAAATCAGGTAGAAAATCTACCTGATTTTTTTACTTCTATATTCTAGTTTGAAGATTCAACATTATTTTGTTGTTCATTAATCTTTTCTTCTAATTCAGAGATTGAATAAACACCATCTGTTACATTGCTATTAACAACTTCTGGTTCGATATCATGATACTTCTTCATACCTGTACCTGCAGGAATTGTCTTACCAATAATAACATTTTCTTTCAAACCAACAAGTGGATCGTTCTTACCGCGAATTGCAGCATCTGTCAATACACGTGTTGTTTCTTGGAATGAAGCAGCAGATAAGAAACTGTTTGTTTCAAGAGCAGCTTTAGTAATACCAAGAAGAACTGGACGTGCAGTAGCAGGAATTCTACCTTCAATGATTGCACTTGTATTGCGATCTTTGAATTGGCTAATATCCAATAGAGTTCCTGGAAGCATATCTGTATCACCTGGATCCATAATACGTACTTTACGTAACATTTGACGAGTCATGATTTCAATATGCTTATCTGAAATATCTACACCTTGCATACGGTATACTTTTTGAACTTCACGTAAAATGTAGTTTTCTGTAGATAAAACATCACGAACCTTGATAAGTTCCTTAGGATCAATAGAACCTACAGTCAATGCATCACCACGATGAACTTGATCGCCTTCCTTAACTTTAAGAACGGAAGTAAATGGCAAGCTATATGTTCTAGTATCTGTTTCACCTTTAACAGTAACTTCTTTTGTACGTTCAGCAGGATTTTCTTCAACTGTATCAACAACACCAGTAACTTCTGTAATTACTGCACGACCTTTAGGATTACGTGCTTCAAATAATTCTTGAACACGAGGAAGACCTTGAGTAATATCGTCGCCACCAGCAACCCCACCTTGGTGGAAGTTTCTCATTGTTAACTGTGTACCTGGTTCACCAATTGATTGAGCAGCAACAGTACCTACTGCTTCACCAACTTCAACTTCATCACCAGTAGCTAAGTTACGTCCATAACAACGTTCACAAACACCGTGACGTGTGTTACATGTGAATGCAGAACGAATAGTAACTTTTTGTACACCAGCATCAACAATCTTACGAGCTTCGGATTCTTCTACTAATACATTAGCAGGAACAATAATTTCACCAGTATTAGGATCTTTAACTTCTTTCATAGTATAACGACCCAAAATACGATCATATAATGGTTCAATCATTTCGTTACCTTCAGTAATAGCAGTAACATCCAAACCTCTATCTGTATGACAGTCTTCTTCACGAATGATAACATCTTGAGCAACGTCTACTAAACGACGAGTCAAGTAACCAGAGTTAGCAGTCTTCAAAGCTGTATCCGTCATACCTTTACGAGCACCGTGAGAGGACAAGAACATTTCCAAAACAGAAAGTCCTTCACGGAAGTTTGAAATAACAGGTAATTCCATTGTCTTACCGTTAGGAGCAGCCATCAAGCCACGCATACCAGATAACTGTGTAAAGTTAGAAATATTACCACGAGCACCTGAATCACTCATCATTTGAATTGGGTTAGATGGATCCATGTTTTCAACCAATTTAGCTTGAATATCATCTTTTGCTTTGTTCCAGATAGAGATAACACGATTGTAGCGTTCTTCATCTGTAATCAAACCACGACGGAATTGCTTAGCAACAGTTGCAACATTCTTGTGTGCTTGTTCGATAATTTCTGGCTTTTCTTTCAAAACAGTAACGTCAGCGATTCCAACAGTTAAACCTGATTTAGTAGATTCGTAATAACCTAAATCTTTCATGCGGTCAAGTAATTCTGCAGTTGCAGTTACTTTATACTCTTTATAAACTTGAGCGATAATATCTGATAAGAATCCAGATTTAAATGGTCCTACTAAAGGTTGATTCTTAATGAATTCCTTAATATCTGTTCCTGGTTCTACAAAGTACTTATCAGGAGTCATTCCTGTTAAGTTTTCTTGTGTAGGCTCGTTTAAGAATGGGAAATCAGCAGGTAGAATTTCATTAAAGATTGCTTTACCAGCTGTAGTTATTAAAATACGTTCTTTTTGCCAATCAGTAAATGGTGTACCTAACTTAGCTAATGAAGAAGCTTGCAAACCAATTCTTGTATGCAAATGTACATATCCGTTTTGGTAAGCTGTTCTTACTTCGTTAACGTCCTTAAATACCATACCTTCGCCTTCACGACCAGCTTCTTCAAGTGTGATGTAGTAGTTACCGATTGTCATATCTTGAGATGGTGAAATGATTGGTTTACCATCTTTTGGAGCTAAGATATGGTGAGCAGCTAACATCAATAAACGAGCTTCAGCTTGAGCTTCATCTGATAAAGGAACGTGAATAGCCATTTGGTCCCCGTCAAAGTCGGCATTGTAAGCTTCACAAGCCAATGGATGGAGACGCATAGCTTTACCGTTAACCAATACTGGTTCGAAAGCTTGGATACCTAAACGGTGAAGCGTAGGGGCACGGTTTAGTAGAACTGGGTGTTCTTTGATAACATCATCTAAAACATCCCAAATATCTTCATCGCGGCGTTCAATCTTACGCTTAGCATTCTTAATGTTAGATGCCATTTCACGCTTAACCAATTCTCTCATCATGAATGGTTTGAACAATTCCAAAGCCATTTCATGAGGAATACCCATTTGGTTTAACTTCAACTTAGGACCCACATCAATAACTGAACGACCAGAATAGTCAACACGCTTACCAAGTAAGTTTTGACGGAAACGACCTTGCTTACCTTTCAACATGTGTGACAATGACTTAAGTGGACGGTTACCAGGACCAGTAACTGGGCGACCACGACGACCATTATCAATTAAAGCATCAACAGCTTCTTGCAACATGCGCTTTTCATTTTGAACAATAATTCCAGGAGCGTTCAAATCTAATAAACGTTTCAAACGATTGTTACGGTTGATAACTCGACGATATAAATCATTCAAGTCAGAAGTTGCAAAGCGTCCACCTTCTAATTGAACCATTGGACGAAGATCAGGTGGAATAACTGGGATTGCATCCATAACCATCCAATCAGGATGATTTCCAGAGTTCAAAAATGCTTCTAAAATATCTAAGCGACGAACTGCACGAGTACGTTTTTGACCTGTAGCTTCGCGTAATTCTTCTTTTAATTCAGCACATTCTTTTTCAAGATCTACATCTCTTAGTAAAGTTCTAATAGCTTCAGCACCCATTGCTGCCTTAAAGCCATCACCATATTCTTCACGTTTTTCACGATATTCGCCTTCAGTTAAGAGTTGTTTCTTTTCAAGTGCTGTATCACCTGCATCTGTAACTACATAAGATGCAAAGTAGATAATTTCTTCCAATGCACGTGGACTCATATCTAAGACAAGACCCATACGACTTGGAATACCCTTAAAGTACCAAATATGTGTAACAGGAGCTGCTAATTCGATATGACCCATACGTTCACGACGTACTTTTGAACGAGTAACTTCAACCCCACAGCGATCACAAACAACACCTTTATAACGGATACGTTTGTACTTACCACAGGCACATTCCCAGTCCTTAGTAGGTCCAAAAATACGTTCATCAAACAAGCCATCTTTTTCTGGTTTCAATGTACGGTAGTTAATAGTTTCAGGTTTCTTTACTTCACCATAAGACCAGCTACGGATCTTATCGGAAGAAGCAAGACCGATCTGCATACTATCGAATTTATTGACATCGATCAAAGGACCGACCTCCCTTTCTTATAATTGTCTATTCTGTCTTAGTTTCTTCTTTTTCAGCAGTTTCTTGTTCTGCTTCTTTAGCTTTCTTTTCTTCTTGTTCCTTTGCGAATTTCTTCAATGCATCAACGTTAACAATATCATCGTCTTCGTCATCCATATCACGTAATTCAATTTCATTCTTATCAGCATCAAGAACTTTCATATCCATACCTAATGCTTGTAATTCTTTAACAAGAACACGGAATGATTCAGGAACACCTGGTTTTGGAATTGGTTCGCCCTTAACGATAGCTTCATAAGTCTTAACACGTCCAACAACATCGTCAGATTTGTAAGTCAAAATTTCTTGCAATGTGTAAGCAGCACCATAAGCTTCTAATGCCCAAACTTCCATTTCACCAAAACGTTGTCCACCAAATTGTGCCTTACCACCAAGTGGTTGTTGTGTAACTAATGAGTAAGGTCCAATTGAACGAGCATGAATCTTATCGTCAACCATATGTGCAAGTTTAAGGTAGTACATAACACCAACTGCTATACGGTTATCGAATGCTTCACCTGTACGTCCATCATATAAAACAGTCTTACCATCGCCAGGTAATCCAGCTTCTTGTAATGCACTCCAAATATCTTCATCACGAGCACCATCGAAAACTGGTGAAGCTACGTGAATACCTAATTTACGAGCAGCCATACCTAAGTGAAGATCCAAAACTTGTCCGATGTTCATACGGGAAGGCACACCCATTGGAGAAAGCATGATATCGATTGGAGTACCATCAGGCATAAATGGCATATCTTCTTCTGGAATAACAACAGAAACAGTACCTTTATTACCGTGACGTCCAGCCATCTTATCCCCAACTTGTAATTTACGTTTTTGAGCAATGTAAACACGAACCATCATATTTACACCTGGGGATAATTCATCTCCACCTTCACGAGTAAAGATTTTAACGTCTTGAACAATACCACCTGCACCGTGAGGAACACGTAATGATGTATCACGAACTTCACGTGCTTTTTCACCGAAGATAGCATGTAACAATCTTTCTTCTGCAGATAATTCTGTTACACCTTTAGGAGTTACTTTACCAACTAAAATATCTCCATCTTTTACTTCAGCACCAATACGGATAATACCAAATTCATCAAGGTTCTTAAGAGCATCTTCACCAACATTAGGAATTTCACGTGTGATTTCTTCAGGTCCTAATTTAGTATCACGAGCTTCAGATTCATGTTCTTCAATATGAATAGATGTATAAACATCTTCTTTAACTAAACGTTCGTTAATTGCGATAGCATCTTCGAAGTTATAACCATCCCATGTCATAAATGCAATCAATGGATTTTGACCTAAAGCCAATTCTCCATTTTCCATAGCTGGTCCGTCAGCTAATACTTCATCAGCATCTACTCTGTCTCCAACACGTACAATTGGTGTTTGGTTATAGTTCTTACCACCATTAGAACGATGGAATTTCATCAATTTATACTTGTCCAAAGAACCATCGTCACGGCGAACTCTAATTTCACGAGCATCTACATATTCAACTGTACCGTCATGTTCAGAAATCAATGCTACCCCAGAGTCATGTGCAGCTTTGTATTCAATACCTGTACCAACTAATGGTGCATGTGGCTTAATCAAAGGAACAGCCTGACGTTGCATGTTAGCACCCATCAAAGCACGGTTAGAGTCATCGTTTTCCAAGAAAGGAATACATGCTGTAGCAACAGCAACTACTTGTTTAGGTGAAACGTCCATGTAATCAACTTTTTCAGTTGAAATTTCAACGTCATCATCTTTCTTACGAGCCATAACTACATCATCAACAAAGGAACCATCATCATTTAATGGTGAGTTAGCTTGTGCGATAACGTAATTATCTTCTTCATCGGCTGTTAAGTAGTCAATTTTGTCTGTAACTTTATGTGTTTCCCAAGATACACGACGATATGGTGTTTCAACAAAACCATACTTATTAATACGAGCATAAGAAGATAAACTGTTGATCAAACCGATGTTAGGACCTTCAGGAGTTTCGATAGGACACATACGACCATAGTGTGTATAGTGAACGTCACGAACTTCGTATCCAGCACGATCACGAGTCAAACCACCAGGTCCCAAAGCAGAGAAACGACGCTTATGAGACAATTCACCCAATGGATTAGTTTGGTCCATGAATTGGGACAATTGAGAACTTCCGAAGAATTCTTTAATTGAAGCAACAACTGGACGAATATTAATCAATTGTTGTGGTGTAACAGTTGATGTATCTTGAATTGACATACGTTCACGTACAACACGTTCCATACGTGATAAACCAATTCTAAATTGGTTTTGTAATAATTCACCTACAGAGCGAGTACGACGGTTACCCAAGTGGTCAATATCATCTGTTGAACCCATACCTTCTTGTAAATTGAAGAAGTAGTTCATGGAAGCTACTATATCAGCTGGTGTAATGTGCTTGAATTGGATATCAACATTTGCATTACCAATAACATTTACTACCTTTTCTGGATCCTTTGGTGAATATACTTTCACAATTTGAAGAGTCATTGGTTCTTGAACAACACCTTCTTCAGATGGATGGAAAGTAAATGTCTTGAAGTCATCTCTTGCTAAGTATGGAGCTAATTTATCCATAACTTGCTTATCAATAACTTCATCCTTATTTACAATAATTTCGCCTGTATCAGGATCAGCCAATGTTTCTGCAACAGTTAAATTCAATAAGCGTGTCTTTAAATCTAACTTCTTGTTAATCTTATAACGACCAACAGGTGCTAAATCATAGCGCTTTGGATCAAAGAAACGAGCTGTTAACAAACTACGTGATGAATCAGCAGTCTTTGGTTCACCTGGACGTAGACGTTCATAAATATCTTTCAAAGATTCTTCTACACGAGAATCATCCATATTCTTATGTACATCTTTTTCCAAAGTAAGCATCAAGCTATCGCTATTAGATCCTAAAATTTCTACAATTTCATTATCAGAACCGTATCCCAAAGCACGGATAAGTTCTGTTAATGGAATTTTACGAGTACGATCAATACGTACATATGCTACATTCTTTGCATCTGTTTCATATTCTAACCAAGCCCCACGATTAGGAATTACAGTTGTACCGTAGTTAGTACGACCATTCTTATCTAATTCGGAGTTGAAGTATACACCTGGAGAACGAACTAATTGTGAAACAATAACACGTTCTGCCCCGTTAATAATGAATGTACCTTGCTTAGTCATCAATGGAAAATCACCAAAGAATACATCTTGTGACTTAATTTCACCAGTTTCATGGTTGATTAAGCGTAAAGTAACATGTAATGGTGCTGAATAATTAGCATCATGTTGACGTGCTTCTTCAACTGTATACTTTGGTTCTAAAAGTTGATAATCTACAAATTCAAGTGATAATTTACCTTGAAAATCTTCAATTGGCATAATGTCATCAAACATTTCACGAAGACCTTCATCTAAAAACCACTTGTAAGAATCAGTTTGAACTTCAATCAAGTTAGGTAGATCAAGAACTTCTTTAATTCGCGAGTAACTTCTACGTACACGGTGTTTACCGTATTTTACTAAGTGTCCTGCCAAGTTGTTCACCTCTCAAAAAATTTGCTGTGACTCGATTAATTTATTACAATTTTATTACATTTTTTATTTTTACCGGTTTTTTGGCAAAAAAAAGCAAAAACAGACAGAGACAAATTAAATTTGCTTCATACTATTTTTGCTTTTATCAAGTCTGCTATGGACAATATATCATAACAAACAATCAATTCACAGTTTTTCGCATTTATATATTTTAAATGGATATTCGGTATTTGTCAATACTAAATATAACTATTAATTATTTATTTTTTCTGCAGCTACTGGATTCTTAACTTTTATCGTTATTTCACCCTTTTTAGCACCTATTGTTACTGTTGCTCCAGTTTCGATATTACCTGCTAATAATTCTTCACTTAGTAAGTCCTCTATCTTATCTTGAAGGACACGTCTAATAGGACGAGCACCATATTCAGCATCAAATCCAGCTTCTGCAACTATATCTATTGCTGCAGGGGTTATTTTCAGATTAATATTTTGTTCTTTAATCCTATCTATAATATTCTTAGCCATCAATTTAACAATTTGATGAATTTCTTCTTTATTAAGCGAATGGAATACAACAGTTTCGTCAAGACGATTCAAGAATTCTGGTCTAAAAGTCTTCTTCAATGTTTCTCTAACTTTTGCTGCCATTGCTTCATAATCATCGCTGACATCTTTTGCACCAAAACCTACTGATTTTTCATCGCGTAAGGCTGTAGCACCTAAGTTAGATGTCATAATGATAATTGTATTTCTGAAGTCTACCTTTCTACCTTTAGAATCAGTTAAAAATCCATCATCCAATACTTGTAACAAGATATTGAAAACATCATTATGAGCTTTTTCAACTTCATCTAATAATACTACTGAATAAGGATTATTTCTAACCTTTTCAGTTAATTGTCCGCCTTCATCATATCCTACGTATCCAGGAGGAGATCCAATTAAACGACTAGTTGTGTATTTCTCCATATATTCACTCATATCAATTCTAATCATTGAATCCTCTGAGCCAAACATAGCTTCTGCTAAAGCTTTAGCTAATTCAGTTTTACCTACACCTGTAGGACCTAAGAACATAAATGAGCCAATTGGTCTTGTAGGATCCTTCAAACCACTTCTTGCTCTTCTTATCGCTTTACTTACTGCTTTAACAGCTTCATCTTGTCCTATAACTCGATTATGCAATATCTTTTCTAATCTAATTAGTCGGTCTCCTTCAGAACGATTAATTTGAGTCACTGGAACACCAGTCCATTCAGAAACAACTTCTGCAATATCTTCAGCCGTAACTTTTACACGATAGTTATTGCTATCCTCTTCATCTTTGTCACGTTGGATTTGCTTTTCAAGCTTTTCTTGAATCTTTAATTCTTCATTTCTGATTTCTGCAGCTTTTTCAAAATCTTCTTTTAACAACGCTTCTGTCTTCTCTTGAGAAAGCTCTGATAATTTCTTCTTTATTGCAGAAACTTTGTCCACTTTTTGTGCATTATTAATTCTTACTCTAGCAGCAGCCTCATCCATTAAATCAATTGCCTTGTCAGGTAAAAATCTTGAAGCAATATATCTTTTACTTAACTTAACTGCACTCTCTAATGCCTCATCTGTAATTTGAAGTTGATGGTGTTTTTCATATTTAGGACGTAATCCTTTTAGAATTGTCAACGCTACTTCTGGAGTTGGTTCATTAATTGTCACACTAGCAAAGCGTCTTTCCAAAGCTGCATCAGCTTCAACATATTTTTGATATTCATTTAAAGTTGTTGCACCTATTACTTGTACTTCACCACGCGCTAATGCTGGTTTTAAAATATTGGAAGCATCTATCGCGCCTTCAGCACCACCCGCGCCTATTAGAGTATGCATTTCATCAATGAATAAAATAACATTGCCATCTTCACGAATTTCTTCAATAATCTTCTTTAATCGATCTTCAAATTCACCACGATATTTTGTTCCAGCAACCAAAGATCCCATATCAAGCATCATTACACGCTTATTCTTCAAATTATCAGGAACTTCACCATTTACAATCTTTTGTGAAAATCCTTCTGCAACAGCTGTTTTACCTACACCTGGTTCTCCCAAAAGAACTGGATTATTCTTTGTCCTTCTACTTAAAATTTGAACAACACGCTTAATTTCATTATCTCTACCAACTACTGGATCAATTTGATCTTTACGCACCATTTCTGTCAAATCACGTGCTAATTCATCTAACGTAGGTGTACCATTATCCTGTTTCTTTTCTGATAACGCTAATTTCTTACGTGTTCTATTAGCTGTTGTTGCATCTACACCCATTGTACGATAGGTAATATTTTTCACCTTACGTAAATCAATATTCAGAGCTGCTAGAATACGTGAAGAAATAGTTTTATCATCTTCTAATAGTGCTAACAAAATATGTTCTGTTCCTACCTTTTCAACATTAAAAAGTTTAGCATGTTCTCTAGCACGCTCTAATACATAACGAGTCCTTGGGGAATATGGTAAATAAGTATCAGCGCCTCTACGTTGTAAATTACCGTATCCTACGATATGTTCAATTTCTTCTCGCACATCTACTTCAGTTACTACAAAACTTTGTAATACTTTAGCAGCTACGCCATTTTTTTCCATTGTTAGTGCTAAAAGCAAATGCTCTGTTCCTATTGCTTGATGCTTGAAGTAATTAGCTTGTTGTTGTGCAAGAACTAATACTTGTTTAGCACTCGGTGTATACCTTTCTTCCATAGCCATAACCATTACTCCCTTCTATTCTTCGCATCTCAATTGATTTAAGATACTTACCAAAATCCTTGCGCGAATCATATTTTCCATTTCAGCAGTCGGCAAATCCAAAGCTTGTCGGCTAATAGCAGCTAAGACATAATTTGCTTCTTTTCTAGAAAAGACGCCATCCTCGTATAAACTACTAATTAATTGGTAAGCCTGGTTTTCTGTAATTTCAGTGCCAATTGCAGAAATCAAATCATCTAAAACAGACTGATTCTCTGCCAAATCTACTTTTACAATCCGAATATAGCCGCCACCGCCACGTTTACTTTTAACAACATAGCCATTTTTCAAAGTAAAACGAGTTTTTATTACATAATTAATTTGTGATGGAACACAGTCAAATTGCTGTGCAATCTCAGACCGCTTTATTTCAATTCTTCTTGAATCAGCCAATATATCTTTCAAATATTGTTCAATAATATCTGAAATGTTACGGTTCTGCATAATTCTCCATCCTCTCTTGTAGGTTTGACCTACATTGACTTTTAGTCTATTATAAATGAATTTCGGCAACAAATGCAAAAATTTAGTATCTATTAACAATCAAAAAACTCTCTTTAAAGTAGTGCAAGAATTTTTTAATCCCTACTCTACTCAAAGAGAGTTTAACAATATTGTGTTTTTTAGAATCCTATCGGAAAAACAAGATTCGAACTTGCAACCCCATCGTCCCGAACGATGTGCTCTACCAAGCTGAGCTATTTTCCGAGTACAGATTCTATTATATTACTTTATTTTTACTTATTAAAGCTTGAACGCTCCACGTTTTTTCACATTTAAACGTAATTCCTCAAGACTTTCAATTCCCAATTCTTCCATTCTTTTTGGAAGTTCTTCAATTAAATGTGGACAAATCATAGAATCATGGAAATGTGCAGTTCCAACAGCAACAGCTGAAGCACCAGCCATATACATCTCTAAGACATCATCTACTGTTTCTACTCCGCCCATTCCAATAATTGGCAAATCAGTGTTTTGAGCGACTTGATAGATCATTCTAATCGCAATTGCTTTTACAGCTTTTCCAGATAAACCACCCATAATGTTACCAAGTACTGGTTTACCTGAAGCTACATCTATATGCATTCCTAAAACTGTATTAATCATGCTTATTCCATCTGCTCCACCACGCTCTACAGCTTTGGCAATAGCCACTATATCTGTTACATTAGGTGAGAGTTTTACATAAACAGGAACTGTTGAAACTTCCTTAACTTTCTTTGTTAATCTTTCAGCAACTTCTGGAACAGTTCCAAATGCCATACCACCCTCATGGACATTAGGACAAGATATATTCAGTTCTAATGCATTAACCATTCCTGATTGTGACAACTTAGTAGCTACTTCAACATAATCATCCTCTGTTGCTCCACCAACACTTCCAATTATTGGTAGTTCAGGATATTTTTCTCTTAAAGTTGATAACTTTTCAGACACTACTACATCTACACCAGGATTAGTAAGACCAACTGCATTTAAGACTCCATCTTCAATTACTGATATTTTAGGATCAGGATTCCCGGTTCTAGCTTCTGGAGTAGTAGTTTTTATAACCAATGCTCCTAATGTATCCAAAGAATATTTATTAGCGCTTGGAACATCGCCAAAGCCAAAAGTTCCACTAGCAGGCATGATAGGATTTTTTAATTCTAGTCCAGGCAATGATACTGCCAATTTTTTTGTTTCCATGATAAATTCCTCCATTAATTAAAGTGAGTTAGTAGCAAATGAACGATTTTCAAGTGCTTTTAATAATGCATCTGCTGTATTTAATGATGTTAGCAATGCAATATTATGCTCGATAGCTAATTGACGGATTACAAACCCATCCGATGCTACTTCTTGATCATGACTCATAGTATTGATTACTAAATCAACACCATCATTAACGATCAAATCATGTAATGAAGTTTCATTACCAGTATCTTTACCTAACTTATCTACAGTTTGTACAAACAAACCATTTTCACGTAAAAATTGACTTGTTCCTTCAGTTGCAAACATACGATAACCTATCTTACTAAATCTCTTAGCAAGTGGTAATACAGCATCCTTATCTTTATCTTCAATTGTTAATAGCACGTTTCCATTATCTGGTAATTCCATCTTAGCACCTGTAAATGCTTTATACAGTGCTTTTTCAAAGGTGTAGTCACTACCCATAACTTCACCTGTAGACTTCATTTCAGGTCCTAAGAAGCTATCAACATCTGCTAACTTACTAAATGAGAATACTGGTGCTTTAACATGTACCATATCACTTTCACGGTATAAACCACTTTGATATCCTTGTTCTGCTAATGATTCTCCTAGAATTACTCTTGTTGCAACTTGTGCCATTTCAATTCCAGTAATCTTACTTAAGAATGGTACAGTTCGACTAGCACGAGGATTTACTTCTAACACATATGCTTCGTTGTTATGGATAATAAATTGAATATTCATAATACCAACACACTTTAATGCGACAGCTAACTTTTCAGTTGCATCCACAATTTGTTGCTTTATATTTTCATCAAAGCTTTGAGGTGGATAAACAGCCATAGAATCACCACTGTGGACGCCAGCATGTTCAATATGTTCCATAATACCTGGAAGTAATACGTCTTTACCATCACAAATCGCATCTACTTCACATTCTAGACCTGACAAGTAAGCATCTACGAGAATTGGGTGATCAATTTCTGCAGGAGCATTTTGTGCTAAATAATCTAATAACTCTTGTTCATTGTTAACAATTTCCATAGCACGACCACCTAAAACATAACTTGGACGAACTAATACTGGATAGCCAATTTCTTCTGCACAAGCAATAACTTGTTCTTGAGTGGTTGCTGTTTTACCAATTGGTTGTTTCAATCCTAAATTCTTAATTGTTTGGTCAAATAGTTCTCTATCTTCAGCTCTATCCAGATCTTCAACTGTTGTACCTAAAATCTTTACACCATGTGCTTTTAATCCAGCGGCTAAGTTAATCGCTGTTTGCCCACCAAATTGTACAATTACTCCCATTGGTTGTTCTAAATCAATCACATTTAAAACATCTTCAAGTGTTAAAGGTTCGAAATACAATTTATCAGAAATCGAGAAATCTGTTGATACTGTTTCAGGATTAGAATTCATTACAATTGCTTCATATCCTAATTTTTGGATAGCCTTAACACTGTGTACAGTTGCATAGTCAAATTCTACACCTTGGCCAATTCTAATAGGACCTGAACCTATTACAAGCACTGACTTTTTATCAGATTTTTTACTTTCATTTTCTAAGTCATATGAGCTATAGAAATAAGGTGTACTTGAATCAAATTCTGCTGCACAAGTATCTACCATCTTGTAAACAGGTAGCAATTTATGTTCTTTACGTAAATTTCTTACTTCATCTTCTGTAGTACCCCATAACTTAGCAATTGTGTAATCACTATATCCATAACGTTTTGCACGTTTTAAAACATCTAAATCTTCTTTATTTTGAGAAAGTTCACTTTCTAACTCTACAATTTGTTTTACAATATCTAAGTAATACAAATTAATCTTGGTTAATTCGTGTACTTCTTCAATTGTGTAACCCCTACGAAATGCTTCTGCTATATAAAATAGTCTGTCATCTTGTGCGTGGAATAATTTTTCTTCTACTTCATCATCAGTTGCAGATTGTGCTTTAGCAGAAATTAAATCTTTTTCGTCAATTTCTAATGAGCGAATTGCTTTTTGTAAAGCTTCTTGAGCACTACGTCCAATAGCCATTACTTCACCAGTTGCCTTCATTTGAGTACCTAAACGACGATTTGCACGAGTAAATTTATCAAATGGCCAACGTGGAATCTTAGCAACAACATAGTCAAGAGCGGGTTCAAATTCAGCAAATGTTGTTCCTGTAACAGGATTTTTAATTTCATCCAGTGTCAATCCTACAGCAATCTTAGCTGCTAATTTAGCAATAGGATAACCTGTTGCTTTAGAAGCTAATGCTGATGAACGTGATACACGAGGATTTACTTCAATAACATAGTATCTATAACTATTAGGATCCAAAGCTAATTGAACATTACATCCACCTTCAATTTTCAATGCTCTTATTAATTTCAAAGAGCAGTTACGCAACATCTGATATTCTCTATCTGATAAAGTTTGAGTTGGAGCAAACACGATAGAATCACCTGTATGTATACCAACTGGATCAAAGTTTTCCATTGAACATACTACCATCGCATTATTATCAGCGTCTCTCATTACTTCAAATTCAATTTCTTTGTAACCCATAATTGATTTTTCAATCAAACATTGAGTTGCTGGTGACAGTTCTAGACCATTGGCTACTATTTCCTTTAATTGTTCAGGATTATCACACAATCCGCCACCAGTTCCTCCCATCGTAAATG
The DNA here is from genome assembly GCF_024436335.1 of Ligilactobacillus sp. MP3. Classification (NCBI taxonomy): domain Bacteria; kingdom Bacillati; phylum Bacillota; class Bacilli; order Lactobacillales; family Lactobacillaceae; genus Ligilactobacillus; species Ligilactobacillus sp. MP3. The sequence goes on along the minus strand of NZ_JANFQI010000007.1, from coordinate 4,605 downwards.
CAGGACGAACAATAACAGGATATCCAATTTCAGCTGCAAAATCTAAAGCTTCTTGCACAGTTTCAACAGTCTTTGAGTCTGGAACTGGTTCATTTAATTCTTGCATTAATTCCTTAAATCTTTGTCTGTCTTCAGCTTGATCAATTGCATCTAATTGCGTTCCTAGAAGCTTTATTCCTAATTCTTCTAAAATTCCAGTTTTAGCCAATGCGATTGCTAAGTTCAAACCAATTTGACCACCTAAAGTAGGTAAAATTGCATCTGGAAATTCTTGACGAATGATTCGAGAAACTGATTCAACTGTTAATGGCTCAATATATACCTTGTCGGCAATTTCTGTATCTGTCATGATAGTAGCAGGATTGGAGTTTACTAAAACTACTTCATATCCTTCTTCACGTAAAGCCAAACAAGCTTGTGTTCCAGAATAATCAAATTCTGCTGCTTGACCGATAATAATTGGACCTGAACCAATCACCATTATTTTGTGGACATCTGTTCTTTTAGGCATTGTTTCTCTCTTCCTTTCTTTGATCAATAATTTGCATAAAATCATCAAAAATATCTATTGCATCAAGTGGTCCAGGTGCTGCATCTGGATGGAATTGCACGGAGAATGCTGGATAATACTTGTGCTTAACACCTTCTACGGTTCCGTCATTAATTTCTGTATGTGTAACAATTAAATCTGTTCCTTCAATGGAATCTGGATCTACTGCATACCCATGGTTTTGTGAGGTAAACATTATCTTACCTGTAGCAATTTCTTTTACTGGATGGTTAAAGCCTCTATGACCAAATTTCATCTTAAATGTTTTGGCTCCATTTGCTAATGACAAGATTTGGTGGCCCAAGCAGATACCAAATACTGGCAATTTTTTCTCAATTTCTTTGACCATTTCAACTGCATTCTCCATCATAATTGGATCACCAGGTCCATTAGATAGTAATACTCCATCTGGCTTAAGTCTTAAAATATCTTTAGCTGTGGCCGTATAAGGTAAAACAATTGTGTTACAATCACGTGCAGCCAACTCACGTAAAATACTATGCTTAACTCCATAGTCTACTAAAACAATGTTTCGCTTATTACCAGGATTTGGATATGCTTTACTTGTAGACACTTCAGCTACCATTTGACTGGTTATTTCTGTATTATGTAATCTTTGTTTTGCTTCCTCAATGTCAACTTCAGCATCAACTAACATACCTTTCATTGTTCCGTGTGAACGTAAGAGTTTGGTTAATGCACGTGTGTCAATACCACTAATTCCTGGAATATTCATTTCTTCTAAAAATTCTGGAAAACTTTCTTGTTTGCGCCAATTAGTTGAAACTCTAGCAACTTCGCGACAAACAACCCCCTGACAATTTGGTTCTAAGGATTCAAAATCATCTAAGTTCACCCCATAGTTACCAATTAATGGGTTAGTAAAAACTAAAATCTGATTGGCATATGACTGATCAGTAACAGCTTCTTGATATCCTGTCATGCCGGTAGTAAAAACTACTTCACCAAAAGAAGTTCTTTTTGCTCCAAATCCTTCACCTTCAAAAACAGAGCCATCATCTAAAATCAAATAGCGTTTCATTACTTTTCCTCCTTTTGGTATACTTTTTGCCCATCTACCATAGTTAAAACTGTTTGACCATACACTTTTTCGCCTGTAAAAGGTGTATTTATTCCCTTAGATAAATAATCTTCCTCTTTTATGACATATTCTTTATTTAAATCAAAGATTGCTAAGTCTGCACTCTTTCCTGGTAATAATTCTCCGGCATCTTCCATTCCAAATTTTTCAGCAGGATTAATACTCATCCATTGTAATAATTGTTCCAGTGTGAAGATTCCTGTTTTGACAAATTTGGTATACAACATTGCAAATGCTGTTTCACTACCAGTAATACCAAACGATGCCTCTCGCATATCACCAGTTTTTTCGTCAATGCTATGTGGAGCATGATCTGTAGCAATCATATCAATTGTTCCGTCTAACAAACCATCAATTAAAGCTTGTCTATCTTCTACACCTCTTAATGGTGGATTCATCTTATAATAAGGATCATTTCCAGGAATATCGACATCTGCTAGTAGTAAATGATGTGGCGATACTTCACATGTTACATTTATTTTATGTTGTTTGGCCAATCTAACTAATTCAACACTTTCTTTAGTAGACACATGACATACATGGTAATGAACTCCAGTCTCTTTGGCTAAAAGTAAGTCACGAGCAATTTGTGAAGATTCGCTAATGCCTAGGATACCTGGTAATCCTAATTCTTCAGCTCTCTTTCCTGCATTCATAACACCACCGAATAATAATGAATTATCTTCCACATGTGCTACAATCGCCATATTTAAAGCAGCTGCTGATTTCATTGCTTGATACATTGTTCCTGCAGTTTGAACACCAGATCCATCATTACTAAAAGCAAATGCACCAGCTTTTTTCATTCCATCAAAATCAACTAATTCCTCACTTTTTAGACCATGAGTTATCGAACCGTATTGTTTAACTTTAACAACACCATCTTCTTGATTACGGGAACACATTTTCTCTACCAATTCGGGTGTATCAGGTACTGGATCAAGATTAGGCATTGCACAAACTGTAGTATATCCACCATGTGCAGCTGCTAAACTTCCAGTATGAATAGTTTCTTTATATGTAAATCCTGGATCTCTGTAATGAACATGAACATCAACTAACCCTGGTGCAACTAGCTTATTAGTTGCGTCAATTTCTACTAAATTTTCTTTTACTACATCTGATAAATTCTTACCAATTGCCTTAATTTTTCCATCTTCGATTAAGACATCAGCTTGATAAATTCTTCCAGCTTGGTAAAGATTTCCATTTTTAATTAATGTTGCCATTATTCTAGTCCCCCTAACTTTCGACCTCTCATTACAGCTTCAATCATTGCCATACGCATAAATACACCATTTTTCATTTGTGTTACGTATCTTGACTTAGGTGCTTCAACTAATTCATCTGCCCATTCTACACCACGGTTTACAGGACCTGGATGCATAATAATTGCATCCTTCTTTAATTTATTGTAACGCTTTTCATCAAGTCCATACAATTTATGGTACTCAGTTTCTGAAAATAATTTTTCATTTTTATCACCGTCATGACGTTCGTGTTGAACTCTTAATAACATCACAACATCCATATTTTCAATTAATTCATCTAGTGGTGCATATTCCCCATATTTATCAAATTCTGAACTATACCAATATTTAGGTCCTGAGAAGTATACTTTTGCACCTAATCTAGTTAGTAATTGCATATTACTTCTCGCTACTCTTGAATTCTTTAAATCTCCAACAATCACAACTTTTAATCCTTTAAAAGTTCCAAACTGTTCGTGAATAGTCATAATATCTAACATGCATTGTGATGGATGTTGTCCACTTCCATCACCACCATTTATAATTCCCATGTTTAAATGTTGATCGGGATTTAAATTAATCAATTTTTCATAATAATTATTTTCTGAATGTCTAATAACGGATAAATCTACTCCAAGAGCCCCAAGTGTTAATAATGTATCATATAAAGTTTCTCCTTTATTTACAGAAGAATGACCTGGATCAAAAGGAATAACTGTTAATCCTAATTTTCTTTCTGCCATTTCAAAACTTGTATGTGTTCTAGTTGAATTTTCGAAGAATAAATTAGCAACATATACTTCTTTGTTCAAATGAGGAGCTTCCCCACCATTCTTAAAATATTCTGCTCTTTTAATTAATTTTTCAACATCTTCATTTTCTAAATTTTCAACTGAAACGAAATTATTTAGACTTAATAATTTATCCATCTTTTTTCTCCTTAATAAAAAATACCCCGGAAATAATCATTTCCGGGGTAAAAGTTTATACGACATCCATTTGTATACAGTTATATCGCATCTTATAAAACCTTTTTGCACTCTCTGGAAACAATTAAATGGTTTATTATGCAATAACCTATAAAAAAACACTTAGTTTAGAATTGTCCAAACTAAGTGTAGGTATAAGTAGAAGATCACAGTAATTAACTATGCTTCAATCAGTATACTTTATCCGAGCTCTTAAAAAAGACGCTTCCTTCTTAGCCTCTCTGGACTATTCTTAAAGGTTTATTGCTGTAACTAAGGATACTTTAAAACAAAGTTAATGTCAAGACAAAAAATGAGAGATTGAAGAATCACTCATTTTAGCTATATCAGAAATTAAAAAATCGGGAAGACAGGATTCGAACCTGCGACCCCCTGGTCCCAAACCAGGTGCTCTACCAAACTGAGCTACTTCCCGATAATGCATCCAGCAGGAGTCGAACCTGCAACCTTCTGATTCGTAGTCAGACACTCTATCCAGTTGCGCTATGGATGCAAAAACTATACAAAATAAAAAAACTGAAATATATTCAGTTAACGCAATGCACCCAGCAGGAGTCGAACCTGCAACCTTCTGATTCGTAGTCAGACACTCTATCCAGTTGCGCTATGGGTGCATTAATAATGCCGAGGACCGGAATCGAACCGGTACGGTGATCACTCACCGCAGGATTTTAAGTCCTGTGCGTCTGCCAGTTCCGCCACCCCGGCAAAATT